>JBBDXD010000015.1:61170-114660 GCA_040902535.1 Dehalococcoidia bacterium
GGGTTGTCGTGCTGGGAGATTCTTCGCTGCGCTCTGAATGACGGCGTGGTGGTGATCGGTGCGTTGCATGGCGGGATCCTTCGCGTGCGCTCAGGGTTGTCGTGCTGGGAGATTCTTCGCTGCGCTCTGAATGACGGCGTGGTGGTGAGTGGTGCGTTGCACGGCGGGATCCTTCGCGTGCGCTCATGGTTGTCGTGCTGGGAGATTCTTCGCTGCGCTCTGAATGACGGGGACGCGGATCGATGCGTTGCAGGACGCAGTGTTCGGCGCGGCGACTCAGCGGCCCGACGCCTTCTTTGGCGCTCTTGCGCCCTTCGCGGCGGACTTCTTCGCCGGCGCCCGCTCGTCCTCCAGCGACGGCACCGTTGCGAGGATGCGCGACATCGCCGGCGCATCGAACGCGCGCATCGTCGTGCTCGACACGTTGCCCGCCGACACCACGTTCATCATCGCGCCCATCATCGCCTCTTCGGTCGGCGCATCGACGATCGCCACCATGTCGTACGGGCCCTGCGTCCAGAATACGTCCATCACCTTGAAGCCACGGCGCGCGTTGTCTTGCCGGATCCGCCCAGTGCGCTTGACGCTCTCCCGGATCGTCTTCGCGCCGTCGGCGGTGAACTTGTAGAGGACGATGTATGTGGCCATGTGCTGGTCTCCTGGTCGCTGCTGGTTGGTCGTTGGTGGAGGCAAGCATACGCCCGCCCCCCATGCGGCACGTCAAGAAGGCTGCGAGCGGCCAAGCCACAAAACCCGTCATCCAGAGCAAGCGAAGCGCGCGAAGGATCTCCTCGCGGCGACCCTGCCCCGCAACACGCATCGCAGCCGCTTCGCGCGCAAAAACAAAACTCCCCCTCTCCGCCCGACGGAGAGGGGGCCGGGGGGTGAGGTCCGCCGTGCCAACCACCAACCAGCAACCAGCAACCAGCGACTAGCGACCAGCCACGAGCAAATGCTACGTTCGCGGCATGGAGCCCTTCGTCACCGTCATCGCGCCGGTCCGCAACGAGGAGCGCTACATAGAACGCTGCCTCTACAGCCTCGCCCGCCAGGACTACCCCCGCGAGCGCATCGAGGTGCTCGTTGTCGATGGCCGCTCCGACGACCGCACGCGCGAAATCATCACGCGCTTCGCCGCCGAGTCGACGCTCGACACGCGCCTCATCGATAATCCCGCGCGCACGGCCGCTGCCGCCATGAACATCGGCCTCCGCCTCGCGCGCGGTGACATCATCGTCCGCATCGACGGTCACGCCACGCTCGCGCCCGACTACCTGAGGCGCGCCGTCCACGCGCTCGACGCCTCCGGTGCGGACTGCGTCGGCGGCGTCCTGCACAGCGAAGGCGACACCTACGCCGGTCGCGCCATCGCCGCGGCGATGTCATCACGCTTCGGCGCCGGCGGCGCGGCGTTTCGCACCGGCGGCTCCGCCGGCCCCGTCGATACCGTCGCGTTCGGCGCCTGCCGCCGTCGCGTCTTCGACATTCTCGGAGGCTTCCGCGAGGATATCGATGCCGGCGAAGACGACGAGTTCAACTACCGTCTGCGCGATGCCGGCGGTGTCATCCTCATGCTGCCCGAACTGCGCGCGACATACACCGTGCGCGATAACTTGCGCGGGCTCTGGCGCCAGTACTTTTCGTACGGCCGCGCGAAACCGGAGGTCCTGCGGCTGCACCCTGCGCAGGCGCAGCCCCGTCAGCTCGCGCCAGCAGCATTCGTCGGTGCGCTCGCCGTTGCCTCGGTGCTCGTTCTGCGCGGCCGGGCTACCCCGCTGCGACGTCTCGTTGGCGCTTACGCACTCGCCACCGCCTGCGCGTCGTTGCTTGCGGCGTTTCGGCGCGGGCTGCAACACCTGCCGGTGCTGCCACTCGTGTTTGCGAGCATCCACATCGCCTACGGGATCGGATTTCTCGCCGGCGTCGCAAACGTCGTCCGACGCTACCTTACCGGCGAGCGCGCGGCGGGAGACGCGTCGGCGAGCACGCACGTCACGCGCCCGGCGGACTAGCGCCCAACTCGCCGTCGTCGCTGCTTCCGCTACCATGGGTCGGGCACGCCTCGCCGGGCGCAGGAGGGACGCATGATCCTCACGCGTATCAGCTATCTGCTCATCGCGGCCGTCGTCGCTGTCGCCGCCGCGGCCGTCTGTGCCGTGCTCGACACGGACGAGGCGACGACCAATCCGCCCATTACGCTCGAACAGATGATCCGCAACGCCGCTGCGATCGATTCTGTGCGCCAGAGCGGGCGCCAGATCACCGTGCGCTTCGAAGACGACTTCAACGCCCAGGCCGCCTTCGGCATCGACTCGCGCACCTTCGAGGCCACGCTCGATGAAGGCATCAACGTGGCCGACGTTTTCCGCTTCGCAAACGTGCCCGTCGGCGATGACGGCGTCCGCGTGATCAGCGAATGAGCGAAGACTTCCTCCCGTATAACCTGCCCGATATCTCCGAAGCCGAGATCCATGCCGTCGTCGACGTGCTGCGATCGAGCTGGCTGGCGCCCGGTCCGCGCGTCCGCGCGTTCGAGGAGGACTTCGCGCGTTACGCCGGCACGAAGCACGCGATTGCGCTCGACTCGGCGACTGCGGGCATGCACCTGGCACTGATCTGCAGCGACATCGGCGATGGCGACGAAGTGATCACGACCCCCACGACGTTCGCCGCCACGGTGAACGTGATCATCCACACCGGCGCTACGCCCGTCCTCGCCGATATTTGCGCCGATGACTACTGCATCGACCCCGCCGCTATCGAACGGGCGATCACCGCTCGCACAAAGGCGATCATGCCCGTGCACCATGGCGGTTCCGCCTGCCGCATGGAGGAGATCGCTGCGCTCGCGAAGCAGCACAACCTGCGCGTCATCGAAGATGCGGCGCATGCCATCGGCACGCAGATCGGCGGCCGCAACATCGGCGCCTTCGGCGATGCGACGGTGTTCAGCTTCTACCCGACGAAAAACGTCACCTCCGGACGCGGCGGCATGCTCACCACGGACGACGACGCGCTCGCCGACCGTGCCTGCCTGCTCGCACTGCACGGCATGAGCAACGACGCCTGGGACCGCTACACGCAGCGCGGCTCGTGGGCGTACCGTGTGCTCGCCGCCGGCTACAACTACGCCATGAGCGACTTTCAGGCCGCGCTCGGCCATGCCCAGTTCGCCCGCATCGATGAGTTCCAGGCGAAGCGCCGCACGCTCGCCGGGCGCTTCAACGAGCGCTTCGCGCCTCTATCGGAGATCGCCCGGCCCATCGAGCGCAGCGGCACGACGCACGCGTGGCATCTCTACGTGATCCGCGTGCGACCGGAGCGCCTGCGCATCGGCCGCGATCAGTTCATCGTGCAGTTGAAGGAGCGTGGCATCGGCGCGTCCGTGCACTTTATCCCCATCCACCATCACCCGTATTATCGGGAGCGGTACGGATGGGCGCCCGGCGACTTCCCCGTCGCCGATGGCGCGTTCGAGACCATGATCTCGCTGCCGCTGTACACTCGCATGACGGAATCGGAAGTGGACAGGGTGGCGACCGCGGTTGAAGACATCGTTCGAGAGCAACGCAGCTAAGAGAAGCATGCTGGATCGCGCGTTCGACATCGTCGTCGGTGTTATCGGGCTGTGCCTGTTCGTGGTCACGTACCCGCTGATCGCCGCGGCGATCAAGATCGACTCGCGCGGGCCGGTCATCTTCGCCCAGGACCGGATCGGGCTGCGAGGCAAGGTCTTCCGCTTCTACAAGTACCGCTCGATGTCCCACGACGGCCACAAGCCTTACGAGACGCCAAAGCTCGATCCGGAGCACTTCCGCACGTTCGTCTTCACGACGCCCAGTTCCCGCTTGACCCGCGCCGGCCGCCTCCTCCGCGCGACGAGCCTCGATGAGTTGCCGAACTTCTGGAACGTGCTACGGGGCGATATGCGGCTCGTCGGCCCGCGCCCGGAGATCCCCGAACTCGTCCGCCAGTACCCGCAGGAGTATCACCGCCGCCACGATGTCAAGCCGGGCATCACGGGACTGGCGCAAATCAACGGACGCGCGGATTTGACGTACGAAGAAACCATGAACTACGATCTTGATTACGTCGACAACCACTCGTTGATCCGCGACCTGCAGATCCTCGCGATGACGTTGCCGGCGGTCCTGACGCGCAAAGGCGCGCGCTGACCCGAGGTCGGGTTGGAAACGGTTCGAAGGCTGCACCAGGTGCGCCCACGGTGGGCAGGGAGGCACGCCACGGACGACCGGCCGAACGAACGGCTACCCGCACTACCTGCAATCCTCTGCCGGCTCAGTTCACGAGCCCCCGGCGGCTCATGAGCACCTCGCTCCGCAACGTCGCCCGCTCGCTGCCCGATATCGCGCTCGATGCGGCCGTCGTCTTCGCCGCCTACGCGGCCGCCCTCGCGCTCCGCTTCGACGGCAACGTCCCGTCCGAGTCGATCGACTTCTTCTTCGTCGTATCGCCGTTTCTCGCCGCCATCCACATCATCGGCAACTTCTTCTTCCGCATCTATCGCACGTCTTGGAAGTACGCCGGCATCGTCGATGCGTTCAACCTGGCGCTGTCGATCGGCGTCGTGTCGATCTTCGTCTTCGCCATCAACGCGTTCCTCAATCCGCGCCATATCCCGCTCACCGTGAATGTCGTCGCGCCGGCGCTCATGTTGCTCGCGATGGGCGGGATCAAGTTCTGGCCGCGGCTCTGGGCATCGCGCAACCCCTTCGGCGGCTACGACGCCGGCGTCAAGAACGTCTTGATCGTCGGCGCCGGGCACACGGGCCAGTTGCTGGCGCGCGAATTCCTGCAGAACCCGCGTTGGCAGTACCGGCCGATCGGCTACGTGGACGACGACCGGCGCCTCCGCGGTGTGCGCATCCACTCCGTCACCGTGCTCGGCGACCGCTATGACCTCCCCGAGATCTGCGCCCGCAAGCGCGTCGACGTCGTGGCGCTGGCGATGCCGTCAGCGCCCGGGTCGGTGATCCGCGACATCGTCGGTATCGTCCAGTCCGTCGGACTGCCGATGCGCACGATGCCCGGCCTGCGCGAACTCGTCCGCAACGAGTCGCAGGCGTCGCAGTTGCGCGAAGTCACCGTCGACGACCTGCTGGGACGCGAGCAGGTCGAAATCGATGCGGAGATGTGCGCCGCCTACCTGCGCGGTAAGTCGGTGCTGATCACCGGTGCCGCCGGCTTTATCGCGTCGGAGATCGCGCGCCAGGTCCTGTCGTACGGCCCTTCGACACTTCACCTCGTCGATGTCAATGAGACGGGGCTCTACGACCTGCAGCGCGACCTCGAGTCCGAAGCGAACGGCTCGAAGATGCGCATCTGGCTCTGCGACGTCTCCGACCGTTCCCAGGTCGATGCCGTCTTCGCCATGGCCCACCCCGATATCGTCTTCCACGCCGCCGCCTACAAGCACATCCCCGTGATGGAAGACCACCCGGACGCCGCCATGCGCGTGAACGTCGCCGGCACGCTCAACGTGTGCATGGCCGCCAACGATGCGCAGGCCACCAAACTCGTCTTCATCTCGACCGACAAGGCGGTGAGCCCGGACAACGTCTACGGCGCCACCAAACGTATCGGCGAGTTGCTGATCACAGCGATCGGCCAGGACAGCGCGACTGCCTTCGCCGCCGTGCGCTTCGGCAACGTGATGGGCAGCCGCGGCAGCGTCGTGCCGCTCTTCCTCCGCCAGATCGACCGCGGCGGCCCCGTGCTGCTGACGCATCCGGAGACGACGCGCTACCAGATGGCCGTCGAAGAGGCGGCGGCGCTGGTGATCCAGGCGTCGGCATTCGCGGAGCAGGCCCAGATCTTCATCCTGGACATGGGCGAACCGATCCGCACCGCCGACCTCGCCGAAAAGATGATCCGCCTGAAGGGCCACGAGCCGGGACGCGACATCAAGATCGTCTACACCGGCCTGCGCCCCGGCGAAAAGCTGCACGAAGAGCTGGTCAGCCCGACCGAAAAGCTGGCGCCGACGCATCACCCGAAGATCTCGCTCATGCAGCAGCGCCCCGCCGTCTCGCGCGATGAGTTGGTGAGCAAGGTCAACGAACTCGCGCACAACATGCCGCGCAGCCGCGAAGAGATCGCGGCGCGGCTGCACGCACTCGCCCGCATCGACTTGCGCGACACAGGACAGCCCGCCGCCCCCGCCGTCGACGCCGAAACGAGCGCCGATCCCGGCGCCTGACAGCAGCCCGTCTCGCGTCCCGCAAGTCCCCGCACACCCGTCCCTCAGAGCGCACGCGACGTCATTCAGAGCGAAGCGAAGAATCTCCCAGCAGACAGTCGCCACCCCGCACGCCAACTCCCCGCACACCCGTCATCCTAAGCGAAGCGAAGAATCCCCGCGCACAGTCGCGTCGCGCACACCGCCGGCGATCAGATCCCCGCAGTACACGCCGGATAGGCATACAACGCCGAGCCGTCGTCCGACCACCCCGCGATCGCGACGCTGCAACCGCCGCCCGTCGTGATCGCCGTCGTCACAACCCCGGTCGCCACCTCGATCAACGCCACGCTGCTCAGATCGCTCGACACCGCGATGCGCGCGCCGTCCGGCGACCAGTGAAGCTGCTCGCAGCAGTAGCCGGCGCCGCTCGCCAGCTTCCGCGCGTTCGCGCCGTCGGCGTCCATCAACCAGGCTTCGTACGGGTCCGTGAACGTCGCCTTGCGCACCTGCGCGAGCGTCTCGCCGTCCGGCGACCAGTACGCAAGCCCGCCATAGAGATCCACCGAGCTGATCTCACGCACGTCTCCACCGAGCGCAGCGACGTACGCCGAAGTCGACGCGCGACCGCCGGATGCGTCTTGATGCGTCACGGTGAACGTGATGCGTGCGCCGTCCGGCGCCCAGTCCACGTCCTGCACGATGTCGCGCTCAGCCTCACCTTCGTACACCACGTCGCGTTCCGGGCCCTCCACGCTGGCGATCATCAGCGTCTCCACCATCAGCACCGCGACGCGCGCCCCGTCCGGCGAAAACACGACTTTATGCGCGTTGCCCGTCTTGAGCGACCGCGCCTCGGAACCGCCGGGCTCCGTGACCGAAGCCGACGCGCCGCCCAGTGCAACGCGCGGCCCATCCGCGGCCCAATGCACATCTGCGAAGGGAAAACCGTTCGCAACCAGCGGCGTCGAAGCGCCCGTCGAAAAGTCGACGAGCTGCCACGTGCCACCCGGCGAAAACGCGTCCAGCAGGTAGACCGCCGCGTCTCCGTCCGGCGAGATCGACACGCTGCGAGGCGGATTGCCGGCCTCGCCGATCGTCTCACCCACCGCCTCGGCGCGGCCTGCCGCCAGGTCGACGCGATAGAGTTGCGACGCGCTGAACGCCGGCCGCGTGAACGAAAGCTCAGCGCCGCCCTCCGACCACGTCAATTCTTCGAAGCTGTAGCGCCCCGGCGGTCCCACGGCGACCTCACCGGAACCGTCGCTGCGCATCGTGTAAACCTGCGATGCGATACCGTCACGCAGCGTCCGCTTGAACGCAATGCGATCGCCCGCAGGGGACCATCGCGGCCAATCGCCGTCGGCGAGTTCGCGCATCGCGCCGCTGCCGTTGTTCCACGCGAAGATCGCCAACCGCTGGTCCTGCGGGTCGAAGCGGCTGAACGCCAGCGATCTCCCGTCCGGCGACCACGAAAATTTCCTAACACCGCCGGCGCCAATGTCGTTAGCCTCCCCGCCGCCAAGATTGAAGATGCGCAGCGAGAGTCCCGGCTCAGGCGAGAACGCCACGATGCGGTGGTTATCGGGCGAGAAGCGCGGCCGGTCCCAGCCGCCGTCGCCCTGCGGGAACGTGAAGGCGCCAACCTCGATGCGTTGCGCGCCGTCGGCGTCCGCGACGTACAGCGTGCTTAGCGGCGCCGTTTCATCGCCTCCGAACACGCCGAACGCGAGGCGCGAACCGTCGTCCGACCACGCCAGCGGGAACGCCTCGCCGGTCAGCCCCGCGCCAACGTCGACCGGCCCCGAGCCGTCGGCGCTGACGAGATACAACGCTGACGCACCGTCCGAAGCGACATCGAACAGGGCACGGTCGCTGCGCGGCGACCAGATCGCGTTCAGTCCCGCGGTGGCATCGGCCCGTACGCCGTCGATCACGATCGCGTCGCCGCCGTCCGTCTGCTCGATGCGCACATCGCCGTCGCCGATGGCGAGCCGGAGGGCACCGTCCGGCGACACGGCCCGTTGGACGAAGATGTCCGCCTCCGTGGCAGGCTCCTCGCGGACGTCGCTCCCGTCCGCCGTCGCCGTGATACGCACATCCGCTTCCAGCATCACGGGCAACCGCGATGGCGCAGCCGTCGGAGGCGCACTGGGCGCATCATCGCCGCAACCCGCCAGCAACGACGCCGTAACTACGGCAACGAGCACGAGCAGCGCCGGGGAATGCAATTTCATGACCGCATGATGCCAGATGCGCCGATGACCTTGCCTGACGCGCGAGCGACGGGGACCAGACGCGATTCCGGCGGTGCGTACGTCCCAGGCGACCGATGCCGAGGACGCAAAAGCGGCGTAAGCTGTCGGCATGAAGCAGCCGCGCCACGAAGGCGACATCACCCTCGCCGATGGCCGCACCATCGCCTACGCCGAGTTCGGCGACCCCTACGGCATGCCGACGTTCTACTTCCATGGCTGGCCCGGGTCTCGTCGCGAGGGCGCCCTGTACGACGACGCCGCCCGCCGCCACGCTGTGCGCCTCATCGCGCTCGACCGGCCCGGATACGGCCGCTCGACGTTCAAGCGCCGCCGCACGCTCGAACAGTGGGCGGACGACGTCGCGCAGGTGGCAACGGCGCTTCAGATCGAGCGCTTCGCCGTCGCCGGCCTCTCCGGCGGCGGACCGTACGCCCTCGCCTGCGCCCTCTCGATGCCCGGGCGCCTCGTCGCCACGCTGGTGATCAGCGGCGAGCCGCCGCAGGTCACGAAGCGTGCGCCGTGGCACCGCAAAGCGCTCGCCTGGTGGTCGCATCACACGCGCTTCTTCGTCCGCGGCTACTTCGCGTTCGTCGCACGGGGTGTGCGACGTAATCCGCGCCTGACGATGGCGCTGGCGGCGCGCAGCATCGTCTTCTCAAAGCGCGATCGCGCGCTCTGGAAGCGCCGCGACCTGCGCGAGGGCTTCGCCGAGAACCTGCGCCACGCATTCGCGCAGGGCACGCGCGCGCTCGACGAAGATCTGCGGCTCTACACGCAGCCCTGGGGCTTCGAACTCGAAGATGTGCGCGCCCGCGTACACTGGTGGCACGGCGAGGACGACCGCATCGTCCCGATGCGCCACGTGCGACAGGAGATCGTCGCGCTACCGGACGTGATCTCGAGCTTTTACCCCGGCGAAGGGCACTTCATGGTCCTCGACCACGTCGACGAGATCCTGCGGGTCATAGCCGGCTTGCAAGCCCCGCCGAACGCGCCGCCTCGCACACCATCACCCTGATACCGGAAATGTGGCTGCGTAGCTTTAGCTGCGCCCTCGTTGCTTATACGCACGCCCGCCGCCCCGCACACCGCGCTCCGCATACCGTCATCCTGAGCGAATGCGAAGGATCTCGTCACGCCCGCACCCGCCGCCGCGCACACCATCATCCCAATAGCGGAACGTAGGGACGTAGCTTCAGCTGCGTCCGCGCGCGGATGCTCCCGCGCGCAAGGGGCGGGGCGAACCGCCGGCGAGCACATCACTCCATCGGCCGCGTACACACGACCTCCCGGTCGCCCGCTGACCATGACCGGGCCGTCGGATACAGGTAGTAATCGTCGTCGCTGCGACATTCGTCCGCGAACACTTCGTCGAAGTAGTCCACGCCCGGATACTCGGCGCTCGCATCGAACTCGTCGCTGACGTCGATCAGCGCCGTCACGACGCGCAACGCGTCCTCGTGCCCGCACGCGATCGCCCGGTCGCTCTCGTCGACGCAGCCGCCCAGCACGTACACCGCCGTGTAGTCGTCTACGCAGACGATCGTCCGGTCGCCGCTGCTCCAGCTTTCGGCAAGCGGGATCAGGTACGTGAACGGCTTGCCGCGATCGCAGCGCTCATCCGCCATGGCCTCGAGAAACGCCTCGCCCGGAAAGGCACTTTCCGGATCGACGGGATCCTCGACCAGGAACAGCTCCGTGACGGCGCCGCTCACCTCCGCGTGGTTGCACGGCGCGACGCGCACCATCTCGACGCCGCCGTCTTCCCCCGAAGGCGCGCCTTCGCGCTGGGCAATGCAGTCACCGACGCGCAGGTCGAAGACACTGATCTCCACGGCGCCGCCGCCATCCTCAGCGGGCCGGGCAGTCGCCTCGTCGTCGTCGCCGCGCGGCTCACGGGTCGAGTCGACGCTCGCCTCGCGCGTCGCCGCCGCATCATTCTGCCCGTCGATGCGCTCCTTATCACCGGAATCACACGCCGCAACTGCGGCGGCAAGCAGGATGACGAGGACGGACAGCGAGACAAGCGGGGTCGGCATGATGACAATCAGCTTTCACTCGGTCAGCTATCAAGGGGAGATTGCACCATCCATGGGTTGTGGTGCAAACCGGCGCCAAGCGCATCAGCGAAGCGCGTGGAGATTCGTCGACGTTCCCCCGAAAACGCCGCCCGCGGCCGGGATAGTGAGAAACGCGGGCCACCCGGCCCGCGCTTCCCAACAAAAAACTCTGTGCCTCTGTGGTTCCCGTCCTCGCCTAAACCCCCACAGCCACTTCGCTCTCGATGCGCTTACCAATCGCGTGCGCAATCGCCGCCGTCTTGCCCATCACCACGCCGAACTGCTCGAACGTCAGCGACTGCGCGCCGTCGCAGAGCGCGTGCTCCGGGCTCGGGTGTACCTCCAGGATCAGGCCGTCCGCCCCCGCCGCGACCATCCCCAGCCCCACCGGCAGCACGAGCTTCGCCTTGCCGGTCCCATGGCTCGGGTCGGCGATGATCGGCAGGTGGCTCATCTCCTTCACCAGCGGGATGGCGTTGATGTCCATCGTGTTGCGCGTCGCCGTCTCGAACGTGCGGATGCCGCGCTCGCAGAGGATCAGGTCCTTGTTGCCCTTATTCAGGATGTACTCAGCCGCGAGCAGCCAATCCTGCACCGACGATGACATGCCGCGCTTGAGCAGCACCGGCTTGCCCGTCAGCGCCGCCTCTTCCAGCAGGAAGAAGTTCTGCGCGTTGCGCGTCCCGATCTGCAGGATGTCGGCGTACTTCGCGACGACTTCTACCGTCGATTCCGACATCACTTCCGTCACGACGGGCAGCCCGGTCTCGTCGCTCGCCTGGCGCAAGAACTTCAGCCCCTGCTCCTCGAGCCCCCGGAAGCCGTACGGCGATGTCCGTGGCTTGAACGCGCCGCCCCGCAGCACCGATGCGCCGGCCGCCTTCACCGCGCGCGCCGTCGCCATCACCTGCTCTTCGCTCTCGATCGCGCACGGCCCTGCCATCACCGTCACCGTGCCTTCGCCGATCTTGACGCCGCGCACGTCGACTATTGTGTCCACCGGGTGCAGCTCGCGGCTCGAAAGCTTGTACGGCGAACTGATCCGTACCGTCGCCTCGACGCCCTCCATCGTCTCGATGTCGTCTGCCAGCTCAGGGTGCATGCGCTCGGTGCCGACGACGCCGATCACCGTGCGCTCCACTCCGACGATCGGGTGCCCGGTCATGCCGGCCTCCTCGATCCGTTTCATCACGTCTTCGAACTGTTGCCCGGTGTGACCGGGCCTCATGATTACCATCATCGTTGCGCCTCCTCAGCCCCTCTTAGGGGTGTAATCGTCGGTGTTGCTCAGCCGGCGTCCGCGATGTCTTTTCGCAGCGCCGTCGCTCCCCGCAAGTACACGAACTTCACTTCGTCCTGCGCCTTCGTCGTGTTCACGTGGATCAAGATCCGAAGGCACATGGGCAGGCTGCCCGGGACGTACATTTCGTGACCGCACATGAGCGCGACGTGCGCCCAGCCCATGTCGCGGGCCGCCACGGCGGGGAACTCTGCGTTCAGGTCGGGAGTGGTCGTGAACCACGCGCTCGCGACATCGTCGACGCTGATCTCGTTGGCCTGGATGATGGCGCTGAGGAGTTCGCTTGATGCCTGGAGAATCGCTTCTTTCGTGTTGGCCTCGACCGTAGTCGCGCCGCGAATCCCACGCAGCCGCATCGCCTCGTTCGTACTCCCCGGTGCCGTCTCTTCCGTGGCTGTCCCGCCGGGACGCTTATCCACGCTCAAAGACGCCGGCCGCGGGATACCACGCGCGGCCATCGGAGTCCACGATCAGACCCACGATGGCGTTACGCGTTAGCCTCCATACGGCCGGTGAGCACCTCAACATACCTGCGAACTCGCTCCACACGTTCTTCACGAGGCGATGACTCTACTGTGTCTACCAGGGCTGCTCCCACGATCGCCGCGTCCGCAAGACCTTGCAGCGCCACGACGTGCTCGCGCCTCGATATCCCAAATCCTACCGCCAGCGGCAACTCGGTCTTCGACCGCAACCGCTGCAGGAACGCCGGCAGCTCCGCCGCCAATTCGCTCCTCGCACCCGTCACGCCCACTACACCCACGCAGTAAACGAAGCCGGATGCGCGCTTCAGTACCTGCTCGATCCGCGTCCCGTCCGAGGTCGGCGCCACCAGGAAGATCAGGTCTGCGCCCAGCTTCCGGCAGATCGCCAGCACCCCGTCCGACTCCTCCGGCGGCAGGTCCACGATGATGAACCCGTCGGCGCCGGCCGCAGCCGCGTCCGAGATAAACGCTTCCTCGCCACAGGCGAGGAAAGTGTTGAAGTATCCCATAAGGATCAGCGGCACGGCAACCCCGTCCGCCCGCAGCCTGCGGACGACGTCAACCACGTCTGCCGGCGTCGTCCCGTTCTGCAACGCCACGAACGACGACCGCTGCACCGAGGGCCCGTCCGCCAGCGGGTCGCTGAACGGGATCCCCAGCTCAATCGCGTCCGCACCCCCCGCCACCATCGCCTTGACGATGTCAATGCTGGATTCGAGGTCCGGGTGCCCCGCCGTCGCGAACGGCATGAACGCAACCCGGCCCTTCGCCCCCGCGAACATCTCTTCGATACGGCTCATGACGGTTCGCAGTCCCCGGCCCAGAGCGTCGTCACGGATATGCAGTTGAACGCGAAGTGGGCGATCACCGTCGTCAGGATGTTTCCCGACTTGAGATAGGCGAGTGCGAACACCATGCCGATGCCCAGGATCGGAACAAGCGCCTTGTAATTCGCATGGGCGATCCCGAACAGCCCCGCGCTGACGGCGACGGCCACCGGCACACCCCACTTCGTTAGCCCCGGAAACACGAACCCGCGGAAGAACGTCTCCTCGCACACGGGCGCAAACGTCACGACGAAGATGCTCGTCAACGTCAACAGCACCACATCGTTTTGCACGTCTGCCGGTATCTGCTCGTCGCACGTCGCCCGCAACGCGTCGATATCGAACCACTCGATGACGCCGCCGTAGGCCGCCGACCAGAGGAGCGCGCCGAAGATCGCCGCCGCCGCCCATCCAAATGTCCCCACGGAGGGACGGTGGAACCCCAGCCGCTCCCACGAGCCGCCGTACTTGTGCATCGTGAAGCGCACCGCCACCACGACCAGCCCGACCTGCGAAAACGCGCTCACGATCAGCGAAGCGACGAAAATCTCGCTGGAATCCGAGTCCCACACCGCGAGCAGCGGCAGCACGAACGGCAGCGGCGCCAGCAGGAACAGGAAGATGAACCAGAGTGCGCCGAACAGCACATCCTTCGGCGTCCAGTCGATGCGCTGGCCATGCATAACCGGCGCATCCGGGCGGCCCACCGGGGGTTCGGCGGCAATCTCCATTCGCCGCAGTATGGCCGACGTGCGTTTGGCGCGCACGGCACGCCTCACCCGCCACGCGAAGCGTGGAGAACAGCCGCCCTCGGCTGTTCACATCGTCAATCGCCCGCACGGCGCCAGCCCGCCACCAACCTCCCGACCACTCACGACCGATGACTCCCGCCACAACGCACACGCCATCGAGCGCGGGCTTTCAGCCCTCGCGGCACAGCGCACGACACGCCTACTCGCCACGCGAAGCGTGGAGAACAGCCGCCCCCGGCTGTTCTCGCCGACAAGCGCACGCACAGAGCCTGCCCGCCACCAACCTCCAGACGACGGACGCCCGACGACCGAAGACTCCGACCACAACGTTGTCAGCACCACTGTCGTATGATCCACGTCCCTGGAGTGTGCTTATCGGCGTCAACAGCGGGGACCGGCTGTCGCCTCGCTTCTCGTGGCGGGTGAGACGCGGTGCGCTATACCGCGCGGGCTGAAAGCCCGCGCTCGTCTGGTAACGTCGAAGGAGCAGGCACATGGCAACCTGGGCAGCATTCGAAACCGCCGCGCCCGACATCGCAGCCGTAGGACGCACGCTGCTCGAAAAGCACAACCTGGCGTATCTCGCAACGATCCGCCGCAACGGCGCCCCACGACTGCACCCCGTCTGTCCATTCATCATCGAAGGACGCCTCTTCGTCTGCACCCCGCCCTCGTCTCCCAAGGTTAAGGACCAGTTGCGCGACGGGCGCTGCGTCATCCACATGCTCCCCGGCGAGGACGACGACGAGTTCTCCGTCCGTTGCCACGCCTCGCTCATCACCGACGCGGCGTTCAAGCAGCGCGCGTCTGAACACGCTCATTACGTGCGCGTCGAAGACTGCCTGTTCGAATACGATATCGAGGAGGCGCATACGGCGTACTGGGTGAACGCCGGGCAACCCGGCACGTACGCCGAGCGCCGGAAGTGGATAGCGAAAGGCTGACCGGCATGGACAAGCGCCAACAGATCGACGCCGTGCGCAACGAGCTTGCGCTGCTCCTGGCGGCCACCGGCGGGCTGGACGAAGCGGCGCTCACCATCCCCGGCATCGGCGAATGGAGCGTGCGCGAGGTCATCGCGCACATCACGGGTTGGGCCCTGCTCGACACGCGTATCCTGCAGCGGCTCGCGCGCGGAGAACGTCCGTTGCCCGAAGGCGAGGAGTACGGCACGGGCGAAGAGCGCAACCCGGGCTACGCCGCCGAAGCGCGCACGAAGACCGCAGCCGCCGTCATCGACGAGCTGCGCGCCGCGTTCGCCGCACTCATCGATGCGGCGGAAGCGCTGCCAGAAGAGCGATTCGAGCAAGGCAGGACGGCGCAGCGCATCATGCAAAGCGACGGCTCCGACCACATGGCCGCTCATCGCCGCGAAATCGAAGAGTTCAGCCGCCGCCCATCCTGACCCAGGCGACCCGCGACCAGCGACCAGCAACCAGCGACCAGCAACCAGCGACCAGCAACCAGCGACCAGCAACCAGCAACCAGCGACCAGCAACCAGCGACCAGCCTTCAGCCTCCAGCCTCCAGATCCCGTTGACATCCCATCCACCCCCGCCCTACCGTTCGATCACTGAACAACGTTCGGAGGCCGCCATGACCGACACCATGTACCACGAAGGCAATCGCGCCCTTCAGGAACGCTTCGATACGCGCCGCCTCGCCGACCGCCTCGGAGAAGCGATCGTCAAAGACCACTTCGACCCGCACGACAAGGCCTTCATCGAAGTGCTCGACATGTTCTTCCTCGCCACCGTCGATGCCGATGGCCACGCCAACTGCTCCTACAAGGGCGGCGAGCCCGGCTTCGTGCGTGTCGTCGATGCGCACACGCTCGCGTTCCCCAACTACGACGGCAACGGCATGTACCTGTCGATGGGCAATCTCGCCGAGACGCGCCAGATCGGCATGCTCTTCATCAACTTCGAAGAGCAGCACCGGATGCGCGTCAACGGCGAGGCTTCCATCGATCCCAACGATCCGTTGATGGCCGAATATCCGGAGGCGCAGTTCATCGTCCGCGTGACGCCGCGCGAAGTGTTCCCGAACTGCCCGCGCTACATCCACAAGTACCAGCTCGTCGAACGCTCGCGTTTCGTGCCGAAGGACGCCTGCGACACACCGGTGCCCGCATGGAAGAAGGGCGACTGGGTCGCCGACGTCCTGCCGGAGCAAGATCCCGCGCGCGCCCAGGATCGCGAGGTCGTCGACCGCTGACCGGGCGCTAAGCGGGAGAAGTCGCGCCCGCGATGACCCCGCGCAAAACGCGCCGAACGCGGTCATTCAGAGCGAAGCGAAGCATCTCCCGACACGACAATCTCGACCCGCACACCGGCCCGCCGCATAACGTCATCCTGAGCGCACGCGAAGGATCCCGTCACGGCGACACCTGCCTCTCGCGCACACCGAGCCGGCGACTGCCATTCCTGCCGATTCTCCGCCGCCGCGCAACAGATCCATCGGGATCGCCTCCCTCCACACACGCACGCAACAACGCCCGCGCGACTTCTTGCCGGCTCGCAATCGCGCAGCAACAATGCCGGCGTGGAACGCGAAACGCGTCGCTACATGAGTGGCGTGGCGCTCGGCGGCATCGCGGTGCTGCTCGTCATGCTCGACGACCTCGTCGTCGTCCCGTGGCGGCGCCGCAAGATCGAGGAGGCGGAGCGGCGCAGAGGCCCGAAAATCGTCGCCTCCGGCGAATAAGACTGCGCGCTTCCCGCAGGTTGAAGCGCCGACGTTCCGCCCCGCTCGCTATACTCGCGCGATGGCCGACAACGAGATCGTGTACCCGCAAGCAGGTGCGTTTCGCGCCTCCACCGGCGTCTACGCTCAGCGCGACGGCAAGATCCTGATCCTCAAGCGCGCCATGGGCGACATGACCGGCGGCTGGTACCTCCCCGGCGGCGCCGTCGATGATGGCGAAGACGACCTTGCCGCCGCCGCGTGCCGCGAACTGCTCGAAGAGACCGGGCTGGTGCCCGCCGGTCCGCTCACGCTCGTCAACACGCAGTTGATGCCCTTCTACAGCACACCCACGGTCGATGTCGTCTTCGCGTGTGACTGCCCGGACGGCGACGTCGTGCTCAGCGACGAGCACTCCGCCGCGCGCTGGATCGACGCGCGCGAATACCTGGACCGCTACTTCAAGGACGAATACATCGCCGCCATGGATGAGCGCGACGCGCGCGTCGCGACGATCATGCGCCGGGTCCGGCATGAGATCGAGATCTACATCGACTGGCGCGACCATCAGTTCCTCGACCGGCAACTGCGTGTACTGCGTCTCACGGCGGAGATGTACGTGATCCGCGACGGCAAGATGCTCATCCTCAAACGCAACGGCGGCCTGGGCGACGGCGTGTGGTACCTGCCCGGCGGCATCGTCGAGCCGGGCGAAGATCCCGCCGACGCCGCCGTGCGCGAGACGTTCGAAGAGTCCGGCCTGCGCGTCGAAGACCCGCGCCTGCTCCGCATCTGGAGCTACCGCGCGGAAAACGGCCTCGATGCCTTCCACGCCGCGTACTTCGCGGACGCGCCGGCCGGCGATGTCGTGCTCAGCAACGAGCACAGCGCATATCGATGGATCGATCCGGCGGAGTACGCGTCGCGCTACTGCAGCGCCCAAGTCGAATCGGCAATGCCGCAATGGGAGAGTTGGTTTCGCGGCGTGCGCCGCAACTGCCAGCTGGCTGCGCAGATGATGGCGCCCACCCTATAACGCGGCTCGCGGCTCCCAGTACGCGTGATCGTGACTGAAGTACACGCGACGTGGCGCCAGATCCACCAGCTTCCCTACATTCGACGCGACATCCGCGTGACCTTCCGGATGCGCGATGGCATCCCGAAACTCATCCGCAGTCTCGACGGCCTGCCCGGCGATCACGATCGCGCCGTCTTCCGTGTCCACGATCACGGACTGATGCCCCGGCGTGTGGCCCGGCGTCGCCACCACCCGCACGCCGGGCGCGATCTCCGCGTCACCGCTCACCATCTGGAAGCGCGCCGCTTCGAACGCGATCCACTCCGCCACAGTGTATCCCGGTTCGAGCGCTGCCGTGTACTCGTCGGACTGCACGTACGCCGGCACGTCCGCAAACAGCGCGTTGCCGCCGCAATGGTCGAAGTGCAGGTGCGTGTTGACGATCGCCGTCACGTCGCTCCGCGCGATGCCATGCGCCGCGAGCGCCTCGTCGACCGAGAAGCGCGTCGGCGCGTACACGCGGTCGATCAGCCGATGCGCCGGCCCGATGCCCGTATCGACGAGCACGACGCCGCCGTCCGTGCGGATCGCGAACGCCAACACCGGCCCGGTGCCCGTGCGCGGGTGCTGCGGCGGATAGGTGACATCCGCCAGGTGTACGGCAATGACGCCGCTTGCGCTCATTCGCCCAGGATCGCCACGTCTACTTCGCGCAGCCGCGATTCGTATAGCTCGACGAGGTACAGGTGCTGCCACGTCCCGACATCGATGCGTCCGTTGCGCACCGGCACCCACGTCGACTCGCCGAACAGCATCGACGTCGCCAGGTGCGCCACGGCGTTCTCCGCCCCCTCTTCGATGTGCCGGTACATGCGATCAGTCGGAAACGTCGCGTACACCGCGTCCTTCATGTCGATGTGCAGGCGCGGGTCCGGCTCGTTGCACATGATCGCCGCCGTCGTGTGCCGGCTGCGCACCAGCGCAATCCCCTCCCGCACGCCGGACCGCGTGATCGCCTCCGCAACCTCCGCCGTGATCTCGACGAAATGGCCGATGCCGCGCGTATGGACCGTGATCTTGTCGAGTTTGGTCTGCATCGCCGCCTCCTGTGCCTATTGAACCACAGCCGCCCGCCCCCACTCCTCCACCCCCGTCGCCGACGGCACGGCGTCCGCCCCACGATCCCAACCCAGAAAGCGTGCACCCGTACGATCACCACCGAGCAACGTCATTGCCTTCTACCCTTTGCTGTTTGCTGTCGGCTGTCTGCTGTTTGCCACTCCCCACCACCTCCCCCTACGATCCCGCTATGCCCGATGAGTCCGGTGCCTTGAAGCCCGTCGGCGGCGGCGGCAGGACGTTCCTCGGCGTCCGCCGCATGATGCCCCAGCCCGATGGCGTGCACCTCTTCGATGACGACGGCGCAGAGATCGCCGTCGTCCGTTACGGCGAGCAAGTCTACGTCAACGGCCGCGTCATCAGCTTCTCCCCGCCCAAGCCCTAGGCAACTTTTGTCATTTGGCTCCCCGTCGTCTACTCGGTGTCCTTTGCTGTTTGCTCTTTGCTGTTTGCCGCCCCTCCCCCGTCGCTCTTTGCTGTTTGCCGCCCCTCCCCCGTTGCTCTTTGCTGTTTGCTGTCCCCTCCCCGTAGTCTTTCGCCAGACGAGGAGGCCCGCCATGCCGAAGATGGAATCGTTCGATGTCACCACCGGCGTCGACCTGCAAGAGGTCGATAACGCTGTCAACCAGGCTCGCAAGGAGATCTCGCAGCGGTACGACTTCAAAGGCCAAAAAGCGGAGATCGACTACGATCGCAAAGCGGGCACATTGACCCTGCACGCGTCCGATGACTTCTACCTCGACCAGATGTGGAACGTGCTGCGCGAGCGCATGATCAGCCGCAAGGTGCCCGTCAAGAACCTTCATCGCGAGAACGTCGAGCCAGCGGGCGGCGGCACGGTGCGCCAGAACGTCATGCTCAAGCAGGGGCTGTCGCAGGACACTGCCCGCGCCATCGTCAAGCTGCTGAAGGACCAGAAGCTGAAGAAAATCCAGTCGCAGATCCAGGGCGATGCCGTCCGCATCTCCGGCCCCTCGCGCGATGAGTTGCAGTCGGTCATCCAGCTCTTGAAAAGTCAGGACTACGATGTCGAATTGGAGTTCGGCAACTACCGCACCTGAGGCCGCACCTAACCACGATCACCAGACTGACTCACCACGAGCGACCAGCGACCAGCGACCAGCGGCCAGCGGCCAGCGACCAGCCGCCTAAACCAACCCGCACCTATAATCGAGCGTGTCCTCGGAAACGCCGTCCTTACCGTCACCGGAGGCGCGCTCTGGCAAGCGCATCGTCTACCTGAATCGCCGCGTCGCGTTCATCGAGCCGCATCGCATCAACGTGCGCCCGGCGCTCGCTGCGGCGCTGCTGCCGCTGCTCGGCCTGATGTCCGGCGTGGCGGCCTTCGTAGCTATCATCCTGTGGCTCGGCAGCCTCCCGTTCTTCCTCGTCGTGGTGCTGCTGGTGTATGCAGTCCTCGCCATCCCCCTTGCGGGCATCGGATTCGTGTATACGATTGCCGGGGCCAACGTTGTATTCGAGAAGGACAAGCAGTCCGGTGTCTGGCAGCAGGGATTCCTCGGCATGGGTGTCGGTACGACGGAACTCGTGCCCTTCTGGAAGATCGACGAGATCCGCATCGAAGAGACCACCGGCGGCCAGCGCTGGCAGGGCGAACGCGAAGACCTCGCGCAGTTCGAAATCGTCCTTATGAAGGTGAGCGGCAAGCGTTTGAAAATCGGCGACATCATCGTCGCGCGCTCGATGGTCCGCGAGGGACTCGCCGACGTGCGCGAGGTCGCCGAGGCGATCGCGGACATGACCGGCAAGCCACTCGTCGCGCCCGAAGTCGTGCGCCGCCGCAGACCGGTCGATGACGAGGCGGACGCATCGTGATCGCGACGCACCCCGCCGCCGTCGAGACGCAGCGCGTCGAATCGCGGCCCTTCGCGTCCTACGTCATGCCCGCGTTCAACGAAGAGGCGCGCCTCCCCGCGAGCCTCGATCGCGTCATCGCGTTTCTGGCGCAGCAACGCTTCGCCGCCGAAATCGTCGTCGCCGATGACGGCAGCCGCGATCGCACGCCCCGGATCGTGCGCGCGCGTGAGGACGCGGGATTGCCATCGAACGTGACATTGCGGTTGGTGCAGCACGAACACAACGAGGGCAAGGGCGCCGCGATCCGCACCGGTTGCCTGGCGGCCCGCGGCG
This sequence comes from Dehalococcoidia bacterium, assembly GCA_040902535.1. Classification (NCBI taxonomy): domain Bacteria; kingdom Bacillati; phylum Chloroflexota; class Dehalococcoidia; species Dehalococcoidia bacterium. The sequence continues at coordinate 82,025 of JBBDXD010000015.1, forward strand.
AGTATGTGTTCTTCATGGACGCCGACCTCGCGACGCCGCCCGAGGACTCTCTGCGACTCCTCGCCTGCCTCGAAGAAGGTCACCCCGTCGTCGCCGGCAGCCGCATCCAACCGGACGGCTCCGACATGCGCGAGTCGCAGCCGACGCAGCGCCGCACGGCTGGCCGCATCTTCACCACCATGCGCAAGGCAATCGGCGTGCTGCGCGACATCGAGGACACGCAATGCCCGATGAAGGGGTTCCGCCACGACGCCGCGCGGGCTGTCTTCGAGCGCCAGCGCCTGGAGGGCTGGATCTTCGACGCTGAGGTGCTCCACATCGCCCGCAAGCTTGGTTACCCGATCGTCTCCGTGCCGGTCACCTGGCAGCACGTCGAAGGCTCACGTCTCCGTATGCGCCCGAAACAAGCGTGGGAGGTGCTGCGCGACCTCGTGAAGCTGCGCTTCCTCTACGGCAACGTCGCCGCGCCGCCCGCCGTCCCCACCCCGACAGACTCCTGACATATCCTGTCTACGGACTGTCAGGAGACGTAATTCCCCGTTCGACTTCCTGCCACTATGCTGTCAGTAGCCCTGTCGTACAGTGTCTCTCTCGCACCGACAGGAGGCGCGGGGCTTCACCGAAGGACGGACACACATGAAGGTCGACAGCTTCTTCCTCAACATCACCAGCGAAGACCCGGAGCGCTTGTTTGCGTTCTACCGCGACATCGTCGGGCTGACGCCGAAACCGGAGATGGGCGAATGGTCGCTCGACATGGGCGGCGCCACCCTCGGCATCGACGGCCACAGCGGCACCCGCGGCCCCGCCAAGGAGCCGACGCGCTGGCTGCCCAACCTCTTCGTCGAGAGTATCGATGCGGAGCAGAAGCGCCTCGAAGATCAGGGCGTGAAGTTCATACGCAACCAGGGCAAGGAGTTCTGGGGCGGCGTGATCTCCACGTTCGTCGATCCGGACGGCAACTACGCGCAGCTCATCGAGTATCGCCCGCAGCCCGCGCCGGCGAAGTAAGCGTGCAACCCGCACAGGAAAACGGAGTAAGGACGACATGAAGGTAAACGAAGTCTTCGTGAACATCACGAGCGACGATCCCGCGCGACTGATCGCGTTTTACCGCGACGTCGTCGGACTGACGCCTAAGCCCGGTCTGAGTGAATTTGCGTTCGACCTCGGCACGATGACCCTGGGCTTCGATGGCCACAGCGACACGCGTGGCAAAGCCGGCGAACCATCGCGCTGGCTGCTGAACTTCTCCGTCGATGATCTCCAGGCCGAAGAACAGCGACTCACCGCCCAGGGAGTTGAGTTCATCCGCAGCCGCGGCCGCGAGACGTGGGGCGGGCTGATCTCAACGTTCCTCGATCCCGACGGCAACTACCTCCAACTGATCGAGTATCGCCCGCAGCCCGCGCCGGCGAAGTAAGCGTGCAACCCGCACAGGAAGGCGGAACAGGAACGACATGATGATGGCAAGCCCACAGGTCCTCGAGATGATCAACGAACTGCAGGAGCACGAACTCCAGCGCGTGAGCGTGCACCGCATCGATGCGATCCAGCATCATCGCGGTGGCATCCGCAGCGTCGCCGCATCGACGCTGGTGCGCCTCGGCATGACGCTCGACCGTCACGCCGGCGCACGAACAGCATCGGCGCGGATCGCATCGCCTACGCCACGCCGCGAATTCGCGGACACGTGTGTTCGCGACGCCGACACCGCGCTTCACTGGTGATCGTGCTCAATCAAGCAAACTCCCCCTCTCCGCCGCGACGAAGGGGGCCGGGGGGTGAGGTCCTCTCGACTGACCGGCTGAAAGACTGACAGACCATATGCGACGCGCCGACCGTCTGTTCCAGATCATCCAACTTCTCCGCCGCAAGCGCGTGCTCACCGCCGCCTCACTGGCGGGCGAGCTGGAGGTCTCGGAACGGACGGTCTATCGCGATATCCGGGACCTCGTGTCGTCCGGCGTCCCGATCGAAGGAGAAGCGGGCGTCGGCTACATGCTCCGGCGCGGCTTCGACCTGCCGCCGCTCATGTTCAGCGAGGTCGAGATCGAGGCCATGGTGCTCGGGGCCCGCGTCGTCACCAGTTGGGGAGACGCAGGCCTCGCCAAGGCCGCCGGCGAAGCTCTCGCGCGCGTCGAGGCGGCGCTCCCCGACCGGCTGAAGACGAGGCTCAACCAGACTCCCCTCTACGCCCCGGGATTCCACGTCCCCAACCCCATGATGGCCTGGCTCGGCGAGTTGCGCGCCGCCATCGAGAGCCGCCGCCGCGTCCACCTCCTGTACACCGCCATCGAGCAACCGCAGACCGACCGCTGCGTGCGGCCGCTGGGCCTCTTCTTCTGGGGCAGCACCTGGTCACTCACCGCCTGGTGCGAGCTTCGCGAGGACTTCCGCAGCTTCCGGCTCGACCGCATCAACGAGTTGACCGTGCTCGAAGACCGCTATCTGGAGGAGGCCGGCAAGACGCTCGACGACTATTTCCGCCGCATGGACGACGACCACCACCATACGTGAGTGGGCTACCTGCCAATCGGGACACGGGAGATTGGAAGCCGGAAGCTGGATGTCCGGGCAGATGGGGCAGGTATTTTGTCGGGGAAGACTGTCGAAGGAGTAGTGCTCCCGCCTCCAGCGTTCGTCCTTCCAACCATGTCATCGAGGGAAAATCCCACTTTTACGGATTCTTCGCACCGTTGATATTGGCGGCAAGCGTGCTTGTGCTGTAGCATCAGTTTCGGTGCGACACGCCGATGTTTTGAGAGGCGCCCCGTCGTACCGCCACAAGTTACGACGCGAATCGTTCACATCGCTTTAATCCCGGCTTAACCGCGCGTCCCGCCCACGCGGCTAGACTGCGCTCGAACCGGGGAAGGACACCTTGGAGAGCACGCACGTGAACCCGCAAGACTCGACCGTCGCCAACGCAGACCTCTGGACCAAGTACTTCCGCGACGAGTGGGGCCGCTGGATGCAGCCCACGGCCGGCCGGGAATCGCCCCTCGCCGCCGTCGCGGAATCCACCGCCGCCCAGGTCGCCGGCTTCTTGACACTCGTCGCAGCCGGCCCGATCGCCTGGCTGTACAGCTCCAACACCCCGTCGCTCACGCAGCTCGAGCGGCGCTCGACCGATCCCGTCAGCATCGCGCGCGAGGAGCCGGCCATCGTGGAGCCCGAGGCCGCGGCCGCCAACACCGCCGCCTAGATCCCCGCAGCCGCCCGGCAGATCATAATCACCGACGCAGCCCCGACAGATCGGGGCTGTTGCGTTGCCACTCCCTGCTTCCACGACTCGACGGATCACGCATCCACGGTCGCTCACGCGCGACGCGACCGGTATGGAACACGCACCTCACCCGTGAGGTCGCAAGGGACGTTTTTCATCGCGTCTGATCCAGCCATGGGAACGTTCGTCAGGAGCCGCGTGCTACAATCAATCACGCTTCCTCGTTGCTGGCTTTCTGTACGAACACCATGCACACTATCCGCTCGCAACGACTCTCACCGGCGTCGAAGTCGAAGTACGCACCCCGAATAACTCGCGGAAGGACCGCTTCCCGACATACGCCTACGACAACTCTGGCGGAGCAACACATGGCAACGACCCCTTCCGAACAAGCTCTGCTCAAGGAGATCGCCGCGCTCGCCGCACGCGTCCGCGCGCTCCGCAAGCCAGGCGTGCGACAGGACGGCCGTGAGATCCAGGGACTCGAGGCGCAAAGCCGCGCCAAGTGGGGGGAATTGCGGTCACTGCGCGCAGGCGCCGTGGACGCGCAATCACTGGAGCGCTTCGGCCGCAGCTCCCGCCAGTAACACACTCTGGAAGTGCTGAGGGGCGGGGCGCCACGCACCGCCGGGCCACGGCCACCGCATCGAACCGCGACACGACTCCCCGCATACCATCATCCTGAGCGAACGCGAAGGATCCCCTCACGGCGACATTCGTCGACCCCGCAGCACAGCCCACGCACGCGAAAGCACACCCCCTTAACACCCGCATGCATCACGATTCGCCCTAATGCTACGATTCCCCCCGTTGTGAGGCTTCTACCCGCCGCCCCCCGCATACTCTGCATGGCCGCCTTCGCTGCCTGCGCGCTCGCGTCGCCTGCCGCCCGCGTCGAAGCCCACGGCAACATCGACCAGGCCCTGCAGGGCAACGCCGGCTGCAACGTGCTCAACTTCACCGCCTCGCTGACGCAGGGCGGCGGACAGCGGCAGGAGTTCGTGCCTTCGCAGCCCGGCCTCGTCGCCGTCGATGTCTGCGTGCTCGCCGAGGCCGGCCCGACCGCGGTCGACGTCCTTGTCCGCACGGGCACCGCCGACGCGCCGGGCGGCGTCATCGGCGGCGGCAGCATCGTCGCCGGCATGTCGTCGTATGAGCACGCGGACTTCGCCGTCCCGATACCGGTGACGCCCGGCCAGCTCTACGTGATCGAACTCGCGACGGGCAACGGCCTCGAAATTACATGGCTCGGCACCCCGCACGACATCGATCTCTACGCCGCGGGCGCCTCCAACGCATCGGCGCTCGTCAGCGACTTCGCATTTCGCACGTACGCCGGCACGTTGCCTGCAACATCGACGCCGGCCGCGACGAAAACGGCCATGTCGACGAAAACCCGAACGCCGACGAATACGCCCGCACCGCTCGTCACGCAACCGCCGATCCCCACGCACACGCCGACGCTGCTCGCGCCCGCCCAGGACACGCCCACACCGCCGTCCGGGATCGCCGCCTCCGCCTCGACGCCTCCCTCGTCGTCGCAGCGCGCAGCAGCGGCCCCGACGCGCACGTCCGGCGTGCTGGGCGGTGCTCGTCGTGTCGGACAGATCAGGCTCCCCGACGTCGGTGCCGGCGCTCGCCCGCCCGCACCCTCTCTGCTAAGCCTCGGCCTGGTGGCATCGGGCGTGCTGCTATTGGGCGCCGGTGGTGCGTTCCGTGCCGCGGCCCGCCGATGAGTCAGGCGCCGTCACCATGCGCGCAGGCCCCGCGCCGCGACTTGTAGACTTCCGCCATGAGCGAAGGCTGGCACCTGGCGCAATACAATCTGGCGAAGCTGCGCAAGCCGCTCACCGATCCGCTGCTCGCGGACTTCGTGTCGGCGATCGACCGTGTCAACCACCTCGGCGATGCGGCGCCCGGCTTCGTCTGGCGCCATCAGACCGAAGAGGGCAACTCGACGTCGATCCGCCCTCGCGATGACGAGTCGATCATCCTCAACTTCACCGTCTGGGATTCCGTCGAAGCGCTGTTCGATTTCACCTACCACAGCGACCACGTCGAGGTGTACCGCAAGCGCCGCAAGTGGTTCGAGCACGTCGAATGGCAGTATCTCGTGCTGTGGTGGGTGCCCGCAGGCCACATCCCGACCATCGCAGAGGGCGAAGAGCGCCTGCTGCACCTCAACACGCACGGCGCGACGCCGCACGCGTTCACGTTCAAGCAGCGATTCGCCGCGCCCGCGGGTGAAGCGGCGGAAAACCTCGCGCCGTAGCGTCACGTCGTCCGGCGTCCCGGATGCTGCACATCTCCGACGCCGAAAACACGTCCGTACGGCGTTACCGCCCCAGCTCCCCGCGCACCCACTCCCCGATGCGCTCGCCGATCATGATCGTCGGCACGTTCGTATTTGCGCTCGGCACGACCGGCATCAGCGAAGCATCCGCGATGCGCAGCCCCCGCACCCCGCGCACCACCCCTCGTTCGTCGCACACCGCTAACGGATCGTCGTCCGGCCCCATCCGCGCCGTGCACGAAGGATGCGCGCCCGTGCTCGAATTGCGGCGGATCCACGTCTCCAGCACCGCGCTGTCCGATAGCTCTTGCTCCGTCGGCCGCCGCACACCCTCTGACACCGCACCGACGGCCCGCGTGTGTACCAGGTCCATCGCGCGCATCACGCCGTCGCGCAGCTTCTCGTAGTCCCGCTCGTCCGATAAGTAGTCCATCACGATCCGCGGCCGCGCGTCGATGTCGCCGCTGTCGAACTCAAGCCGTCCCCGCGAGTACGACTTGAACACGCACGCCGCCAATCCCATCAGCAGCCGCCCGCCCGGGATGTGCATGAACGACAACGGCTCCAGTTGCATGTCGTTGAAGTCGCTGCTGCCCGAAGCCGTGTAGCGCAGCGTCGTCTGGATCACCGGCTGGTCCCAGTCGGCGACGCCCTCCTTCGGTACCAGCGTCGGCCCGATCGCCGGATGGTCCATCAGGTTGCGCCCGACGCCCTCGCTGACGTGCGTCTCCGCGATCCCCAACCGCTCGAGCACGTCGCGCGGTCCGATGCCCGACCGCACCAGCATCGCCGGCGTGTGGATCGCGCCTCCCGCGAGCACGACGTGCCGCGCGCTGATCGTCGCCATCGCCCCGCCCTGCGTCCGCACTTCGACGCCGCGCGCCTCGCCGTGTTCGAACACCACGCGCCGCACCGACGTGTCCGCCATGATCCGCAGATTTGCGCGTCCCCGCGCCGGCCCCAAATACGCGATCGCCGTGCTGATGCGCAGCGTCCCCTGCTTGTTCATCGGATGCGGCGCGTAGCCCGTGTCATCCGGATCGTTGTGGTCGCCGCACGCCGGATACCCCAACTCCGCGCACGCATCCAGGTACGCCGCCTGGTACGGCACCAACTCGTCGCGCGTGTGCCGCCGGATCGGCAACGGCCCCGCATCCCCGTGATACGGCGCACCACCGAAGTCCAGGTCGCACTCGAGCCGGATGAACGCCGGCAACACGTCCTGCCACCCCCACCGCGCGCATCCCGCGCGCACCCACTCGTCGTAGTCCGCAGGCACGCCGCGCAGCGCGATCGCCGTATTTACCGCCGAAGAGCCGCCGGTGACGCGCCCGCGCGCGAACGGCTGATCCGGCCGGCTCGTCGATGTCGGCGTATAACGAAGCCGCCAGTCGTGGTCGGTGAACGAACCGTGATTGACGTTGCGCAGGTCTTCCGGCAACGCCTCGACGTTCGGATAATCCGGCCCCGCCTCGATCAGCAACACGCGGATCGAAGGATCCTCGCTGAGGCGCGCCGCCACGACGCTTCCCCCCGCCCCCGCCCCAACGACGATCAGATCGTAGTCATACGTCTCCGCCATGGCCGCGAGTATACCGGCGATGTCGATCACTCTCGATCCCACCTCCCGATCTCCGACTTCCCGCCTCCCGCTTCCCGCGTCCCGCCTCCAACATCCCAACCTCCGCCCTTCGACCGAGCCGCGGCGTCTGCCCAACGTCCCCCATCCGTACCCTGCCCTTGCCCGATTCGGCGCACCCGCTGCGCGCCGTACAACTAGCCATGGAGTGACGAGCGGACTCCACACCGCTCGGAACTCCGCAACCAGATAGAGCCAGCAGAAAAAAGAAAGAGACAACCGACATGGCTATCGCACAACGACCCCTTACCAGCACGCAGGACCCCGCCGTCAAGGCGTTCGCCGCGCGCATCGCCGGCGACGTCATCCTTCCCGAAGACGACGCATACGACGCCGCCCGCACCGTCTTCACCCTCGTCGACCGCCGCCCCGGCATCATCGTCCGCGTCGCCGACGCACCGGACGTCGCCGAGGCCGTGCGCTTCGCACGCGCGCAGGGCATGGAGATCGCCGTCCGCAGCGGCGGTCACAGCGTCATCGGCGCCGGCGTCGTCGATGACGCCGTCGTCATCGACATGTCCGGCCTCAAGAACTTCCGCATCGACCCGAAGAACGAGACCGTCTGGGTGCAGCCGGCCGTCACCACCGGCGACTTCGCGCCCGCGGCCGCCGAACTCGGCTTCGCCCTCACGACCGGCGACGCATCGACGGTCGGGCTCGGAGGCCTCACGCTCGGCGGCGGCATCGGCTGGCTCGTCCGCAAGCACGGCCTCACGATCGACCACCTGCTCGCCGCCGAAGTCGTCACCGCCGAAGGCGAGATCGTCCGCGCGACCGAAACGCAAAACGCCGACCTGTTCTGGGCGCTCCGCGGCGGCGGCGGCAACTTCGGCATCGTCACCGCCTTCGAGTTCCGTCTCGAGCGCCTGGCGATGATCTACGGCGGCGCCCTCGTGCTGCCTGCCACGCCCGAAGTGCTGCGCGGCTACCTGGACTACGCCCGCCACGCCCCCGACGAACTCACCACCATCACGATGGTCATGGGCGCGCCGCCGGCACCGTTCATCCCCGAAGACAAGGTCGGCGAGCTTTCGCTGATCATTATCACCGTCTACGCGGGCGACGTCGAAAAGGGCCCGGACGTCGTGGCGCCGCTGCGTGCGCTCGCCGAGCCGATCGCCGACCTCGTCGACGTCATGCCGTACCCGGCGATCTACATGTTCACCGAAGAAGCGACAAAGCCGCACCGCATCGCCATCCGCTCCGAGTTCACCGACGAGGTGAGCGACGAATTCATCGAGCGCTCGCTCGAACTTGGCCGCCAGGCGCCCGGCCCGCTCACCGCCGTGCAGTTCCGCCCGCTCGGCGGCCAGCTCGCGCGCGTCCCCGCCGGCGCCACCGCGTTCAGCCACCGCGATGCCGGCTTCATGGTCACCGTGCTCGGCATGTACGTCGATCCGGCGGACGGCCCAGCGCACGACCAGTGGGCCGACGCCATCGCGGAGCACCTGCGCCCGCTCTCTCGCGGCGTCTACTCCAACTTCCTCGGCAACGAAGGCGAAAACCGCACGCGCGAAGCCTACAACCCTGAGACCTACGCCCGCCTCGTCGAACTCAAGCGCAAGTACGACCCGCAAAACATCTTCCACTTCAACCAGAACATCAGGCCGTAGACGAGTTGTAAGTGGTAAGTAATCAGTGTTAAGTCCGTAAACACGAACGGCGCGAGACGTAACTCTCGCGCCGTTCATGTTCGCCCCGTCATTCACACCCGCCGTCATTCAGAGCGAAGCGAAGAATCTCTCAGCACGACAACCATCAACCCACGAACCAACGTCGCACCCCAAACAGACAATCACTCGCCCAAGCTCCCCTCTCCGCCCGACGGAGAGGGGGCCGGGGGGTGAGTCCCCCGTCACGCACACTCACGAGACAAAAAAACAGCGCGCGAATCATCTCGCGCCCACTGAAAACTGAAGACTTAAAACTTACAACTCGCCCGCCCCTACCTCGACCCCCGCAGCCGCGGATCCAACACGTCCCGCAACGCGTCCCCGAACATGTTGAACCCCCACACCGCGATCGCGACCGCCAGCCCCGGCCATACCGCCTGCAGCGGATACGCGCGGAACTGCGAAGCGCCGTTGATGCTCAGCATCGTCCCCCACGAAGGGAACGGCTCAGGGATGCCCAGCCCCAGGAAGGAGATCGCCGCCTCCGCCAGGATTGCCGTGCCGAGCTGCACGCTCGAAAGCACGATCACCACCGGGATGACGTTCGGCACAATATGGCGGAACACGACCCGCGCGTCCGTTGCGCCCAACGTCCGCGCCGCGTCGACGTATGGGTTGTTCGCCGTGGCGATCGCCGCCGACCTGATCACACGGATCGATGAGGCCGTCAGCACGATCCCAACGATCGTGATGATCCAGAACATGCGCGTATAGGGCCCCGCCGTGCCCGCAAACACCGAGAGCCCGTAAATCAGCAGGATCAGCGGCGGGATCGCCAGGAAGATGTCGACGATGCGCTGGATGATCGTGTCAGCCCAGCCGCTGAAATAGCCGGAAACCGTCCCGATCGCCAGCGATCCAACGCCCGCGATCAGCACGACACCGAGGCCGATGATCACCGAGATCCTGGCGCCGTAGAGGATGCGGCTGAAGATGTCACGCCCGAATTGGTCCGTTCCCAGGAAGTGATCCCCCGACGGGTCCAGGTTTTCCTCGCCGAACGTCTGGTCGTCGTAGTGCTGCGGCGCGAGCAGCGGTCCGTCGATCCCGAGCAGCGATCCGTCGACGAAGACCGCCGCGAACAGCATCGCCACGACGATCAACGCACCCAGTCCGCCCAGCGGCTTGCGCCGGCAAAAATTCCACGCGTTCCGGATCCACCCCGTCGGCCCACCGGGCGCCGGTTCGCGCAGTACTTCGTCGATCGTCCGCGTCTGGATCGCTGTAGCCATCAGCTGTACCTGATCCGCGGGTCGAGATATGCATAGGTGATGTCCACCAACAGGTTCGAAAGCACGACGGCTACCGCCGTGAGCAGCGCGATCGCCTGCACCACCGTGTAATCACGCGCGATCATCGAGGCGAAGAACCACTGACCGATGCCCGGCACGTTGTAAATGCTCTCGACGACCACGCTGCCGCCGACCAGGATCGGGATCTGCAGCCCGATTACCGTCACCACCGGGATGAGCGCGTTCTTCAGCGCGTGCCCCACGATGATGTTCCGCTCGTGTAACCCCTTCGCCCACGCCGTCCGCACATAGTCCTGCCGCAGTACTTCCAGCATCTGCGTGCGCGTCAGACGCATCACCGTGCCCGACAGGCTGATACCCAGCACCACCGAAGGCCCCAGCGGTATCAGGTTGCCGAACGGGAAGATCATGTACTGTAAATTGGCCCACGGATCATCCCAGAAATGCCGGTACTCCTGCGGCAACGGCGTCGCCCAGCTATACCAGTTGGACGAAAACACGATGATCATCGTCGCGAGCCAGAACGTCGGCACTGCCAGCGCGCCGATCGCCACGCTCCTCGCGATGTAGTCGATGATCTTGTCCTGCCGGATCGCCGAGATGATGCCGACGGGCAGCGCGATGATTAGCGAGATGATCAGCGCCAACCCCGCCATCTCGATCGTCGTCGGCAGCGCGTCGTTCAGCCGGTCGTTGATCGGCGTGCGGTCACGGAGCGACCGTCCGAAATCCAGCGTTACCACGCCGCCCAGCCATTCGAAGTATTCCTGGTACGCCGGTTGGTCGAGCCCCAGGTCCGCTTCGATGCGCGCCCGGAGTTCCGGCGTGACCTCGTTGTCCCCCGCCACCTGCTGCACCACGTCGCCGGGAAGGATCCGCAGCATGAAGAAGACGAGGATCGATACGCCGATCAGCGTCGGTATCGCCAGGAGCAGCCGCTTGAAAACGTATTGGCGCATCCTAGTGCGAGTGTAACTCCGAAGGGGGTGCCCGGGGCACCCCCTCCGAAACTACGAAACCCTCAAGATCGCGGCTCTAGACCTCGAGCCAGTTCAGCATCTGATCCTCGGTGCCGACGGCGTATGTCGTCGGCCCCGTCGTGTTCTGGTTGCCCTTCAACCGCGTCTGCCGCGCCCCGAACTCCACCGGCGTCACCACCGGCACGTAGTACATCTGCTCAGATGCGTATCGCTGCAGGTCGAAGTTCGCCTCGCGCAACTCGTCCACGTCCTGGAGCTCCAGCATCGCGTTGATCCGGTCCACCATCGTCTGGTCGCTGACGCTCGAGTGGTTGCGTCCGCCGCCCGCATCGCGCGGGAAGAACATGTTCGTCCAGTACGCCGCGACGTCGCTGAATACCGACTCCAGCCCAAATGTCATGCCCTCGAACTCGCCGCGGCCAAACGTCTTGCTGATGTAGATCGCGTAGTCCTCGCCGACCGGGTTCACCGTCACGCCGGCTTCCGCCAGCGCCGCCGGCAGCGACCCCCGGACGATGTCGTAGTACGGCACCACCGTCGTGTACACGGTGCTGCTGTAGTGCATGTTCGTCGTGATCTCCGGCACGCCCGCCGCCTCGAACATCGCACGTGCTTCCGAGAGGTTGTACGCGTAGTACTGCCCCGAATCGCCGATGTCGTCGCCCTGCGGGTTCAACCACCAGCTCCGGCCGAACCCCGCGTTGATGATGTTCGGCCACTCGCCGCCCTCGGCTGAGATGCGGTTCAGCAGACCGTCGCGGTTGATCGCCATCGACATCGCGCGTCGCACGCGCACGTCGTTGAACGGCGGCTTGTCCGCCAGGTAACTCGCCGGCTCGAAGTACATGAAGCTCAAAATGTTGCGCAGCGACTGGTCGAACACCGCGTCCGAAGCCTGGCTCCGCACTGAGTCCAAGAGCTGCGGTGGCACGCTGATCGAGTCAAGCTGCTTCGCCGCGAACTGCGACAACACCTGGTTCTGGTCGGTGATGATCGCCAGGTTGATGTTGTCCAGGTACGGCAGCGCCGCGCCGCTCGCGTCCTTCTCGAAGTACGTCGGGTTCTTCTTCCACGCGATCACGACGCCCGGCTCGAACCGGTCCCACATGAACGGCCCCGAGCCGAGCATGCTGTCTTCGCTCGCCGTTTCGCTCGCCTCGATGAACTCCTGCGGCATGACCCACAGGTCCTGGAACGATGCCATGCGGTTCAAGAACAGCCCGAACGGCCGGCTCAACTTGAACGTCACCTGCGTCTTGTCCGCCGAAGCCTCGACGGTGTCCACCATCGCCAGGTTCGCCTTGTTCGGCGAGATCTCGCGATAGCGGTTGAACGAGTACACGACGTCGTCCGCCGTCACCTGCCGTCCGTTCACCGGCGGCACGTTGTGGAACGTCGCGTCAGGATGGATCGTGAACGTGTACGTCAGTTCGTCCGGATTCTCGACGTTGTTCGCCAGTTCCGGCTCCGTCGTGTAGTACTCCTCCTCCGGCAACTCGCCGACCACCGTCTTGAATCGCATCAAGCGGCTGTACGAGTACGACCCCAACGCGTGCACCAGGAACGTCGCCGCCTTGTGCGGATCTTTCCCCAGCACCGACGAGATCGTGCCGCGGAACGTCCCGCCCGCTACCGGCGCCCCTTCATCGCCGTTGCCAGCGCCCGGCGATGCTTCGCCGTTGCCGCCGTCGTCATCATCGTCTCCGCCACAACCCACCAGCCAGATGGCGCCGGCGGATGCGCCTCCGACCGTAGCCATCTGCAGCGCTCGTCGCCTGCTGACCTGGCTCCGTGTGAACTTGTCCCAGTAAGAGGTCGCCTTGGGCATAGAAGCACTCCCTCCCGGTGAAAGCCCGATCTCTCCCTACCGTTCGATTCTACTACGATTCGTACCCCGCAAGTACGAGTGTTGGGCCCACTTGATCGGAATACGCTCGCGCCCCTGCATAAGCCCTACGCTGCTGCGTATCAAAAGCGTCTGAAACGCATCCTGAGATCTAAACGCGCCATCGCATCCGAATACGGACATCCTCGAAGCGTCACGACATAACGCGACTTGCGACGCAGGAACGACACAATTCACCATCCTGCCGTTCAGCGCGCACTATCCCGTCATTCAGAGCGCACCATCCCGTCATTCAGAGCGAAGCGAAGAATCTCTCTCGTCGCACACGCGCTCAACCAGCAGTTGGTCGGTCAGTCTTTCGGCTGGTCAGTGTGCATATTGAGTAACGCAAATTGCGACGCGGGAATGACACAAACCCTACGCGACATTCGAGACCAGAAAGACTCAACGCTCCTCGCCCCGCTCCATGATCGTCTCGCTTCGCGCACGCACCCGGTCGATGCGCATCAACACCGCATAGCCCGTGCGATCGGGGTCCTGCGCTAACTCGAGCGGATGCACCCGCTCCATGATCTGTTGTCGGAGCTCGCCGTCTTTCAGGATCTGCGCCACCCCGTAGAACCGCCAACCCTGCCGCGTCGCAGAGTTGCGATACAACACCACGACGTTTGAATTCTCCTCGATGTTGCGCAGCGTCTCGCCCTTCGCGCGCTCCCAGAACGCCAGATGCTCGCGGTCGAACGCGAACACGCTCCCGCGATACGACACGTCCGGCGCGCCACTCCCCGACGCCGTCCCGACGATGCACGGAGCGTGATCGTCAAACGCACTGCTCAACGCGCTCACCATCTCGTCGGTCAACTCAACCGTCACGCCGCGTCCCGATCCACTTCATCCGTTCCATCTGCGCCGTCTGCGGACAACCCACGCCAACGTCCAGCCTCCAACTCTCCAACCAGATCACGGCAACTCAAACTCCACCCGCTCCCCCGCCCCCAACCCCAGCCGAAGCGACGCGCCGCTTTTGATCTCCAGCACATACCGCACCGGCACGTCAGGCGAATAACGACGCAACTCCGCATCCGCCACCCCCGGCTGCGGCTGCACGTCCAACGCCACACCCGCGATCGTCTTGTCCTCGCCGATCCACACCATGTCGATCGCGAAGCGCATGCCCTTCATCCAGAACCCCGGCACTCGCGATTCGCCCAGGTCAAACAGCATGCCCGCGTCGTCTGCAAGCGCATCCCGCTCGCCGAGGCCCTGCGCGCGGTCGTCCGGCGCCGTCGCCACCTCGACGCGGAGCGTCCCGCCGTCGTACCGCAGGTCAATGATCGGCAGGCCATCGCCTGGCGGTGACGTTGCACCACCCGCCGGCGGCGACGCGGCATCAGCAGTCGTCCTCGTCGGCGCGCCGCCGTCATCATCGCCGTCGCAAGCAACGACGGCGCATGTAAAGAGCAACAGCATCGCGACGATCGTCCGCATCGGACGCATGATACAATTCGCCGGTTTTGCGACCGGCGGAGAGATCGATGGCGGCACGTCACGCGCCCCACCAGCACGATCCCCTGTGAGCGATCTCGCGGAGACGCGCATTGCACCCGCGCGCGCCCGGCGTTCGCCGATCGCCCGCGACGCCGTCTTGAGCGCCGCCGCGATGCTCCTCGCTGGCGCCTTCGTCGGCTACTTCCTCTTCACCGGCATGCCCGCCCTCACGTTCGATGTCTTCCCCCGCACGCTGACGAATCACCTGGTCTACGCCGGCGCCGCGATCGTCTACGTCGTCTACCTCGCGGTCGCCCGCAGGCTCCCCGGCGGCAGCCCGCTCGATATTCCGGTGCTCGGCTTCATCGCCGCCTACGCCATCGCCACCGTGACCTCGATCGATTGGCGACTAAGCCTCGAAGCGACGCTGCAACTCGGCGCCGCGGTCATCGTCTTCTATGCGCTCGCCGATCTCCCGTTTCTGAGCGCCAGGCAACTCCGACGCGCCGTCATCCTCGTCGCCGCCGCGCTTTCGCTGTACGCGCTGTGGGTCGTCGGCAACGACTACGCCGATTACCTGCGCCTCGTCCGCGACGTCGAAGGGCTCGATGCCGGCAACATCTTTCCGCCCACCGTCCCCCGCGTCCACGATGTCAGCGACCACCCGAACGTCCTCGCGATGGTCCTCGTGCTGATGATGCCCTTCATCGCCCACGGCGCCTTGCGCGGCGCCGCGCTCGCCGAACGCATCGTCTCCGCCGCAACGCTTGCGCTCGCCGCCATGGCGATTTTCCTGACCCTGTCGCGCGGCGGCTGGCTCGGCGTCTTCGCCGGCGTCGGCTTCACCGTGGTCGGCATCTGGCTGACGGTGCGCGCCGATCAGCGTGAGCGCCAGGGCTTCGAGGCGTCGTGGACCAACGCAGTCCCGCGCGATATCAGCCCCACCGCGATCGCCACGCTTGGCGGCGCTGCGATACTCGCCGTCGGCGGCACCCTCGCCTTCCTCTCCAGTTCGACGACGCGCCCCGGCTGGCTCTTCCGCAGTTCCCTCTCGCCCCGCGAAGACGCCTGGGAATCCGGCCTCGAAATGTTCGCCGACAATCCGCTCTTCGGATCCGGCCCGCACACGTTCGGACTGCTCTACCCGCAGTACAGCGGCCGCTTCCTCGTCCATACGCAGCACGCGCACAACGGCTTCCTCCAGCTCGCCAACGACGCCGGCATCCTCGGCCTGCTCGCGCTGCTCGGCATGGCGCTGGCGATCGTCATCATGCTCGCGAAGACCTGGCGCGAAGGTTCCCTCGATCAACGCGCGCTGGCGGTCGCCTGCGCCGGCGCGCTGATCGGCTTCACCGTCCACAATCAGCTCGACGCGGGAAACATCTGGAAGGCGCCCGCGATCGCGCTCGCGCTTGTCGCCGCGATCATCGTCCGCAACTACCGCGAACGCCCGCAAATTGAAACGCTCGAATCCGATCAGACCGCAGTAGCTAGGCTACGGTTCACCGTTCCCGATCCTTGGCCGCGATACGCCATGCTCGTCGCACGCGCATCTCTTCTCCTTTTAATAATGGTGCCCTTTATCGGCTGGTACCGCTTCGATACCGCGCACCACGATCACTGGCTCGGCGCCGACGCCGCGAACAACGGCCGCTTCAGCGAGGCCATCCCTCATCTACAGGACGCGGTCAACGCCGACTCTTCGATGATGGTCTACCAACTCGATCTCGGCCGCGCGCAGGCGAACTTCTGTCTGCAGCTCTTTCGCTGCGACCAAGAACTGCTCGGACCGGCGATCGTCCACCTCGAACGCGCCGCCGAGATCGACCCGCGCAGCGACATCGCCCGCGCCAACCTCGCCCGCGCCTATCAGCTCGCCGGCCGCGACGAAGACGCCGCCCGCGAAGCGCAGATCACGCGCCTTGCCGCCAACCACGTCACGCCGGTCCTCGCCGTCGCCGAGGTCTACGAGGATCTGGGCTACGAAGAAGAGGCGGTCGAAACCTACGCCCAGGTGCTCAGCATGGATGCCAGCCTCGCCGGCTCGGAGTTCTGGGAAGGCTCCGACTTCCGCCGCACCCACATCGACGAGATCCTCGCGGCATCGATCATCGGGCTCAATCCATGCGCCAGCGGCACCCTCGCCGCCGAAAAGATGCGCAGCGACCCGTCGGCGCCCGCCGAAGATCTCGACGACCTCGAAGACGGCTGCAAGCTGCTCGCCCTCGCATCGCCGAACGACCTCACCGTCCGTGTCGCCCTCGCGACGATCCTCGCCGCCCAGGACAAACCGCAGGAAGCGCTCGAGCATCTGCAGTTCGCCGTCAACCGCCAGCCCGATTTCGGGTCCGCGCGCACCGAACTCGGCCGTTGGTACGCCGCCGCTGGCAACATCGAGGAAGCGAAACGCCAGTGGGTCCGCGGCGTCGAACTCGAGCAGGCCGAGTCGGTCATGCTCCTCGGCGAGACCTACCCCGAGGGCGAAGTGCCGGCATCACTGCGCGACGACCTCGAGGATCTGCTCTTCAGTTCCAGCAGCAGCGTCCGCAACGACCTCATCTCCGTGCTCTACTACCGCGTGCGATACCAGCGCCTCTCCCCCGTCGCCGCCATGATCGATGGCGATTGGCGCTTCGCCGTCCCCCGCCTCTACACAGAGATGGAACAAACCCTCGCCCGCTGGACCGCCGCCAATTAGGGGCCGACCGCGTGCCGCGCGGGATCGTGCCGCAGGGCGCGACGGCCGTCTCTACGGGCGTGCGCGCAGGCACGTAGAATGAGTGGGTGACCCGAACGGGCGCCCAGCGCTACCCGGACATCGGCGAATACGCCCTGATCGGCGACTCGCGGGCATCTGCGCTCGTTTCGCTGGATGGATCGATCGACTGGATGTGCCTGCCCTACCCGGCGAGCCCGTCGGTGTTCGGGCGGTTGTTGGACTGGGACCGTGGCGGCTACTGGCGGATCGCGCCGGACATGCCGTACGAGTCTCGCCGCAGGTACATCGACGACACCAACATCCTCGAGACGACGTTCACGACGGAAGCAGGCGCGGTGCGGCTGGTTGACTTCATGCCGGCGCAGACGGAAGACGCAAAGGCGCATGCGCTGGAGCCGCTGCGGGCGGTGTTTCGGTTCGTGGAGTGCGACGGCGGTCGCGTACCGATGCGCATCGACTACGTGCCGCGGCCGTCGTACAGCAGCGGGTCGATCCAACTGCGGGCGCGCACGGCGTATGACATCACGGCGGAGCGCGGGCGCAACGTGATGCACCTGCGCAGCGACGTGCGGCTGGATGCGTCGCGCCGTGATGCGCGCGGGCGCTTCGACGTGGTGCCGGGGGAGCGGCTGCGCTTCTCGATCGCGTACTCGCTCGGCGAGCCCGCGGTCGTGCTATCCGATAATTATGCGGACGAAGCGTACAAGCAGACGCTCCTGTACTGGGAAGCGTGGTCTGGGCGGTGCACGTACGACGGTCCGTACCGTAACGACCTGCTGCGCAGCGCGCTCGTGCTGAAGCTCCTGACGTACGCGCCGTCGGGAGCGATCGTGGCGGCGCCGACGACTTCGTTACCGGAGGAGATCGGCGGCGAGCGCAACTGGGATTACCGGTACTGCTGGATCCGCGACTCCGCGTTGACGGCGCGGGAGTTCCTGGCGATCGGGTTCGATGACGAAGTGGAGGCGTACCTCGGCTGGCTGCTGCACGCGACGCACCTGACAGCGCCGAAGCTCGATCCGCTGTACACCGCGTATGGCGAGGCGCACGTGCCGGAGCGCGAACTGAAGGAGTTCGAGGGGTATCGCGGTTCGCGCCCGGTGCGCATCGGCAACCTTGCTTCGAAGCAACGGCAGCTCGACGTCTACGGCGAGCTGATCGAGGCGTGCCACGTGTATCTATCATCGATGGACGGCAGGATCGACCGCGATGAGGCGGCGTTCGTGTCGAGCATTGCCGATTACGTCGCGGAGATCTGGCGGGAACCGGACAACGGCATCTGGGAGCAGCGCGTCGAGCCGCGCCACTACGTGCATTCGAAGGTGATGGCGTGGGACGGGCTGACGCACGCCTGCATGCTGGTGCGCGAGGGCAGGATCAAGGGTGACGTCGCCAAGTGGGAGCGAGAAGCGCACGAGATCCGCGACCTGGTGATGAAGCGCGGCTACAACGAGCAGGCCGGCGCGTTCACGCAGATCCTCGACGGCGAAGGGCTCGATGCCGCCGTGCTAAAGCTACCGCTGGTGGGATTCATCGACGGGGCGGATCCGCGGATGACGTCCACGATCGATGCGATCCGGGAGCAGCTTACCGTCGACGGTTTGCTGCGACGGTACACCGCGCAAGATGGCCTGAAGGGCGAAGAGGGCGGGTTCCTGGCGTGCGAGTTCTGGCTCGTCGCGGCGCTCGCGGCGGCGGGGCGCATCGACGAAGCGCGTGCAGCGTATGAGAACGCCATGCGTGCTGCGAACGACGTGCGGCTGCTCTCGGAAGAGTACGACGCGCGCACCGGCACGACGCTGGGCAACTTTCCGCAAGGGCTGAGCCACATCGCGCAGATCACGGCGGTGCTAGCGATCTCGCGAGCCGAGCGCGGCGAGGTCGCTCACGGGCGACCCTGGCCGGTGTCCAAGTAGCTTTTTCCCCTCGCCGTGTTGGTCGCGGCCGAGTTCGTAGAAGTGGCCGATGATGGCGCCATAGATGACGTGCGCGATCAACGTGACGATGGGCGTGCGACGGCCGTAGTTGAGCGCCATGAAGCCCGGCGGCTCGAGTCCGCTCGTCGGCTGGGGGCCCGTGAAGTCGGACGCCATGCGCGGGTGCACGCCGGGCAGCAGAGGCAACACCGTCACGAGGACGAAGAGCCCGTGCACGAAGCCGATCATGCCGCCGATCAGCCAGCTCGAGCGACGCAGGGAGTGGAACGTGAACACGTAGATGCTGCCGAGCAGCCAACCGTTGAGCGCGTGGACGACGGAGCCGACGACCTTAGCGCGGTCACGCTGCGGCGTGAACATGGTGCCGACGATCAGGGGGATATCGATGCGGGTGAAACCGGAGGCCTGGGCGATGCGCAGCGCGGCGGTGAGGAACAGCGTCGCGACGAAGCTCCAGACGAGTTGGTCGCGGGTGCGGCGGACGCCATCGTCATCGTTGTGCGGCATAGGATCAGTCTAGGCGGGACGCGGGCGCGCCGCACGATTTTCGGTGATTGCGGGCGACGGAACATAAGGCTGCTCCGCCGCCGAAGACCGTCTGCTACCATGCGATTACACTCGAACATATGTTTACGCACCTTCACCTTCACACCGAGTACAGCCTGCTCGATGGCTTGAGCCGCATCCCGGACGTGATGGATCGGGTGAAGGCGCTCGGCCAGCGCTCGGTCGCGATGACGGACCACGGCGCGCTGTACGGCGCCATCGACTTCTACAAGGAAGCGCGGGCGCGCGACATCAAGCCGATCATCGGCATCGAGGCGTATATCGCGCCGGATTCGCGGCTGAAGAAGTCCGACTCACGCGCCAACAACTACTTTCACCTGACGCTGCTGGCGAAGGACGACGCGGGTTATCGCAACCTGATCAAGCTTTCGACGCGCTCGCACCTGGAGGGCTTCTATTACAGGCCGCGCATGGACAAAGAGTTGCTCGCCGAGCACGGCAAGGGGCTGATCGCGCTGAGCGGCTGCGCTTCGGGGGAGATGCACCGGCTGCTGGCCGAGGAGCGCCACGAGGATGCGCGCAAGCTTGCGGGCTTCTTCGGCGACGTGTTCGACGATTTCTACCTGGAGGTGATGCGGCACGACGAGCCCGAGATCAACGCGGAGTGCGACCGCGTGCTGAACGGGCTCATCGAGCTGTCGACGAAGACGAAGATCCCGCTGGTGGCGACGAACGACTCGCACTACACGGCGCCCGAGGACGCATCGATCCACGACATCTTGCTGTGCATCGGCACGAACAGCACGGTCGACGACGCGAAGCGCCCGTTGAAGATGCACGACCAGTCGTACTACGTGAAGTCCGAGGACGAGATGCTGGCGCTGTTCCCGGAGATCCCGGAGGCGGTCACCAACACGCAGCTTGTCGCGGACCAGTGCAACCTGGAGATGGAGTTCGGGCGGCTGCACCTGCCCGAGCCGGAGGTGCCGAAGGGCAAGACGGCGCACCAGCACCTGACGGATTTGGCCCGAGACGGTCTGAACCGCAAGTACGCGTTTGCGTCGGATGAGGTACGCGAGCGACTGCAGTACGAGTTGGACGTCGTGGAGAAGACGGGCTTCACGAACTACTTTCTCGTCGTGCACGACATCGCGGAGTACTGCAAGGGCGAGCAGATCATGCTCGGGGTGCGGGGATCGGCGGCGGCGAGCATCATCCTGTACGCGCTGGACGTCACGTTCATCGATCCGCTTGCGAACAAGCTTGTGTTCGAGCGGTTCCTGCACGTCGACCGCAAGGAGCCGCCGGACGTCGACCTGGATATTCCGGACGATCGGCGTGATGAAGTGATCAAGTACGTCGCTGCAAAATACGGGCACGACCGCGTGGCGCAGATCATCACGTTCGGGACGATGGGCGCAAAGGCGGCGATCCGCGACGTCGGGCGGGCGCTCGGCATGGGTTATGGCGATGTCGACCGCGTGGCGCGCGTCGTGCCGAACGCGCTGCACATGACGCTCGAACGCGCGCTCGAAGAGAGCCCCGATCTGGCGAGCCTGTACGAGACGGACCCGCAGGTGAGCCGGCTCGTCGATACGGCGCGGCGCATGGAAGGCGTCGCGCGGCACGCTTCGACGCACGCGGCGGGTGTGGTGATCTCGCGCGAGCCGCTGATGGATCACGTGCCGTTGCAGCGCCCGACGCGCGGCGACGAGTCGTCGATCCCGACGACGCAGTTCGCGATGGCGCAGGTGGCGGAGATCGGCCTGCTGAAGATGGACTTCCTGGGGCTCGCCAACCTGACGATCCTGGGGCGGGCGATCGACATCATCGAACGCGAGAAGGGCGTGCGGCCGGACCTGCAGCAACTTCCGGACGGGGATGCGAAGACGTTCGAGATGCTTGGGCGCGGCGACACGTTCGGGGTGTTCCAGCTCGAGTCGCCGGGCATGCGGCGTTCGATCCAGGAATTGCGGCCGGACACCGTCTCGGAGCTGATGGCGCTTGTCGCGCTCTACCGCCCGGGGCCGATGCAGCACATCGGCGCGTACTGCAAGTCGAAGCACGACCGATCGCTGGTCAAGTACCCGCACGCCGACCTGGCGGAGGTGCTCGACGAGACGTACGGCGTCATCGTCTACCAGGACCAGGTGCTGATCGTACTGCAGAAGTTCGCGGGCTACTCGCTGAAGGACGCAGACGCGATCCGGAAGGCGATGTCGAAGAAGGTGCGCGAGCTGATGCAGGCGGAGGGCGAGAAGTTCATCGCGCGGGCGGTCGAGAACGGGTACAGCAAGGACGAGGCGCACGCGGTCTTCGAGCTGATCGAGCCGTTCGCGGGTTACGCCTTCAACCGCGCGCACTCGGCCGTCTATGGCACGATCGCGTACCAGACGGCGTACCTGAAGGCGAACTATCCGCACGAGTACATGACGGCGGTGCTGAGCAGCGCCGGCGCGCACGAACGGATCGCCGAGGCTGTGGCGGAGTGCGTGCGCATCGGCATCACGGTGAAGCCGCCGGATTTGAACCTGAGCGGCGTCAACTTCGAACTGAAGCAGGAAGACGGCGGGCCGGTGATCCGCTTCGGGCTGGCGACGGTGAAGAACGTCGGCGGCGGCGCGGCGGAGATGATCGTGCAGGCGCGTGACGAGGGCGGCGCGTTCAGTTCGATCGAAGACTTCACGAAGCGCGTAGACCTGCGCAATCTCAACCGTCGCGCGCTGGAGTCGCTGGTGAAGTGCGGCGCGCTCGACTCGCTCGGCGTGCGCGGCACGCTGCTGATGAACCTGGACCGCATCGTCTCGCTGGCGCAACGGGAGGCGAAGCTGAAGGAGTCCGGGCAGTCGACGATGTTCGACATGTTCGGCGATTCCGTCTCGACGCCGCTGCCGGCGCTGGAGCTTGTCGAGTCGGATGTCTCGAAGGCGGAGATGCTTTCGTGGGAGCGCGAACTGCTCGGCGTGTATGTCTCCGAGCACCCGTTCTCGAGCGCGGCGCTGAAGCTCACGAAACACACGTCGGCGATGATCAGCGAAGTGACGGGCGAGATGGACGGCCGCGAGGTGGTCGTAGCGGGCATGGTCAACGATGTGCGGACGCGGCTGACGAAGGCGGGCAAGCAGTTCCTGGCGGTGACCGTCGAAGACCTTTCGGGCAGCCAGGAAGTGACGGTATGGCCGGACGTGTACGAGACGACGCGCGACATGTGGACGCCGGGCAACATTCTGCTGATGCTGCTGCGCGTGCGCGAACGCGGCGACCGGCTGCAGATCGCGGTGCAGCAACTGGCGCTGGTGCAGACGGCCGACGGCTCGATCAGCCACGAGCACTTCGAGATCCCGCACTGGCTGACGGACGCCGTCCGGACATCGGCGGGGGTGGGCGTGGTGCGCATCCAGCACGAGGAGCCGCCGCGATTGCCGGCGCCGAACGGCGAGCACGGCAACGGGCAAGAAGTGGGCGCGCCCGGCAACGGCGGAGCGACGCCGGCGCTGGAACCGCCGCCGTCACGCGCGCTGCCGGCACCATCGAACGGCGCGCCGGCGGAGGCTCGGACGGTGTTGCGCTTTTACATGCACGAATCGGAGGACGGCGACGCCGACACGAAGCGCCTGGACGGCTTGATCGCGCTGATCGGCGAGTACCCGGGCGAAGACGTCGTGCGGTTGTTCATTCACGCGAAGGACGGCGACCGCATCGAGTTGTCGATGCCGCCGGCGCGGGCCTGCGAGGAATTGCGGAGCGCCGGCGTGGCGCTGCTTGGCGAAGGCGGCGGTGCGGACGAGATTTCGCGCCCGGCGGCGGCGGCGGCTTCGAACGGCGCGCGCACGCATGGGGTGAAGCCGCTCGAGGTGTAGTGCGGGCACGACGTGCGTTCGGCGGGTGGGCGTGCGCAAGTCGTTTGACGTGGTGGGAGATTCTTCGCTTCGCTCTGAATGACGTGCGGCAGCGACCGGTGCGTTGCACGACGGGTTGTTCGCTGCGACGGCGCGTTCGGCGGGTGGGCGTGCGCGAGGTCGTTTAACGTGCTGGGAGATTCTTCGCTTCGCTCTGAATGACGTGCGGCAGGGATGGGTGCGTTGCACGACGGGATTGTTAGCTGCGCTCAGAATGACTTTCGCTAGATCCCGATGCGCGGCCACGCACACCAGTTCGCTACGCGCCCGAACTCGTCGCGGTGCAGGGAACCGTGGGCTAGGAGACCCCGGGTGTAGTCGCCGGCGGCGGACTGCGCAACTCCGAGCCACACCGCGATCTCGCTCAACGTCAAGGGCCCGCATGTGGCCAGCAACTGGAAGATGCCAGATGTAGTCGGGTTCCTGCGCTCAATTGTCTGTACCATCTCATTTCTCCTTCGGCGCGCGCTATGAAGCGATGCGTGCGCATTCTCCTGCCAGGCGGTAGCGGCCGAACTCGTCTTCTCGCAGGTGGCCATCGGCGGCCATGACGCGGACGGAGTTGGCGGCGAGGTACACCGGCACGTCGAGGCCGCCGGCGATGTCGACGGCGGTGAGCGCGCCGGCGGCGGCGATGAGGTCGCATACATCGTCGAGCGACAGACTGCGGTCCAGCATCTGCGCAAAAGATGCCCTGCGGAGCCGGTGGATGTGCGTCTGCGGGCGCAGTTGGACGATCGGTGCGCTGCGGGTCTGTGTGGCTGGTTCGAAATATCGTGTCGCGTTCATGTCTCATCTCCTTGTTGGTATGGCTTATTCTCGCCGAGGCGGGTGGCGTTGGAATCGGACGTTTGGTTCGATGTTGAGGCGCATATCGACTGAGCGCGCGTCTCCGTCAAAGGGCGTAGCAGCAGGAGAGAATGTGGGTCGCTGGAGAGAACGCGGGCTGAAAGCCCGCGCTCGGGTAGGCGTCGCAGCGGCGAACGCGGGCTGAAAGCCCGCGCTCAGATGGAGATGTGAGGCCGGCGAGCCCTACGGCGCGAAGACTTCGACGAAGCCGCTGACGGAGAGGCCGGGGGTCTCGCCGCCGGCGATCACGTAGAGCCGCCCGTCGACGCCTTGGGACGCCAGTCCGTGGCGCGACGTTGGGAGCGGCGGCAGCATGGTCCATGCGTTCGCCGCCGGATCGTAGACCTCGTGCTCCTCGAACGTGCGGCTGCCGCCGCCGAACGACTCGCCGCCCGTCACGTACACGCGGCCATCGAGCGTGGCCGCGGTGAGGCCGCCGCGGGCGGTGGGCATGGGCGCCAGTTGGGTCCACGTATCCGACGCGGGATCGTAGACCGTGGCATCGGCGACGTTGCCGGTATCGCTCCAGCGGCCGCCTATGACGTAGACCATGCCGTCGACGGCGGCGGCGGCGAGGTGCTCGCGCGGGCGCGGCATCGCGGCGAGGCGGCGCCAGGCGTCTTGCGCGACGTCGTAGGCGAGCGCGACGTCCGGCTCTTCGCCGACTCCGCCGACGACGTAGATGACGCCGCTTGCTTCGACAGCGGCGCCGGCGGCGCGCGCGAGCGGCATGTCGCTGACGGTCGACCAGGCGTCGGACGCGGGGTCGTATGCGTATGCCGCCGCCGACGCTTCTTGGCCGAAAGTGCGCCAGCCGCCGATCACGTAGAGTTTGCCGTCCGCGGCGGCAGTCATCGGATGGTCGAGCGTCTCGGGCATCGGCGCGACGGGTGACCAGGCGTCGGTCGCGGGATCGTGTGCCTCGACGACGTTTGAGTTGCTTCCGTTCGCCAGGAAGCCGCCGACGACGTAGATCTTGCCATCGATGACGGCGGAGGCGACCTCGGCGCGCGGGGTGGGCATTGGTGCGCCGTCCGACCATGCGCCGGCGCCGTCGGGAGTTGTTGTCGCAGCGCCGTCCACCGTTGCCGACGATGCAGCCGGCGACGAAGTAGCGACTTGAATGCCGTTATCGCCGCCGTCGCATGCGACGGACGATGCCAAGGTGAGCACGGCGATCAGGACCAAACATGTGCCGAATCGCATGGGTTTCTCCACGATCAATCGCACCGAACGGCTACCCGGCGCGCATGGTGGCGATGCGGCGCAGGACAGCGGCGACATCGAGTTCGGCGGCGCCGCCGATCGTGACGTCGCGCGCGGCGAAGGTGCGCAGCGTCAGCACGAAGAACCCCGCCGCGACGCCCAGCAGCGACCCGGCGTGCAGCCAGTTGATCCCGTCGACGAGGGGCAGGCCGGCGCCGTAGTAGTAGAACGGCGAGGCGTACCTCATCCAGTCGAGCGCGTCGACGCCGGCGGCGATGGTGTTCGAGAAGTAGGCGAGCGTCACCAGTCCTATCGCGATGCCGGCGGCGATGCTGCGCGAGGGCGCGACGGCGCCGAGCCAGAGCGAAAGCGCGTAGAACACGAGCGTGATCGGCAGCAGATTCGCCGACGCGACAAACGTCTCGCCGACGCTGACGGCGATATCGGTGACGGGGACGGTGACGGCGAAGCCGAGGAAGCCCATCATCGCGATCGCCGTGGCGCCGAGCACCGTCGCGGCGGCCTTCACGGCGAGCATCTCGCTCCGCGGCAACGGCTGCGCCAGCAGGATGTCGATGGTGCCGCTGCTCTCTTCGCCGGCGACGGCGCCGGTGCCCTGCACGACCGCGAAGGCGATGAGGAGGATCGGGATCCAGCTAAAGTACTCGGCGCTGATGAAGCCGGGCGCGGTGCCGATCCAGAGGTCCGTGCCGAGAAACGCCTCGATTGCGGGCGGCAGGTCGATCACCTCGAGCGATGTGCGATAGGACGGCCAGATGCGCACGATGAGCGCGGCCATCGCGAAGAGCGTAGCGCCATAGCCGAGCACCTGCCAACGCTGATCGCGGAGCGTTTTCACGAAGAGGCTACGCGCTCGCATAGGCGGACTCCTCTTCGACGTCATGCTCAGGGGCGCCACCGGCGTAGTAGGCCATGAAGATGTCTTCCAGGCTCGGCTGCTCCGTGCGCAGGTCGACGACGGTGTAGCGCGCCATGGCCTTCAACAGCGCGTCGATGCCATCGCGGGCCTGCAAGTGCATGATAGCGCCGTCGCGGTGCAACTCTTTCACGCCGGGCAGCGCGAAGGCGCCCGGGGGCGGCGGCTGCGCGAACGTCACTTCGAGCACGTGCACGGAGCGGCTCTTCAGCCGGGCGATGTCTTCGACGGCGACGATGCGGCCTTCGCGGATGATGGCCACGGACTGGCTAAGGCGCTCGACCTCCGAGAGGATGTGCGACGAGAAGAAGACGGTGCGTTCATCGCGCACGACGTCTTGGAGCAGTTCGCCGACGTTCTCCTGGACGAGCGGGTCGAGGCCGCCGGTCGGCTCATCGAGCACGAGCAGTTCGGGGCGGTGCATCAATGCCTGGACGAGGCCGAGCTTCTGCCTGTTGCCCTTCGACAGGGCGCGGATCGGCCGCGAGACGTCGAGGCCCAGCCGCTGGCAGAGTGCGCGACGGAACGCCGCATCGCGCTTGCGGGGGCGAAACGAGTCGATGAGGTCGAGGAACTCTTCGCCGCGCATGGCGTCGTAAAGGCGGAGGTCGCCGGGCAGATAGCCGGTGCGCTCACGCACGTCGATCGACTGGCGCTGGCAGTCGAAGCCGAGCACCGAAGCGCTGCCCGCTGTCGGGCGGATCAAGTCGAGCAGGATGCGGATAGCGGTGGTCTTGCCGGCGCCGTTGGGCCCGAGGAACCCGAAGATGCGCCCGGGTCCGATGCGCAGGTCAATGCCATCGAGCGCGCGGGCGCGGCCGTAGTCCTTGACGAGGCCGCGGAACTCGATGGCCGGCGTCGGATCCATGCGGAAACTATAGGGGATGGCCCGGTGCATGCGACGTGCCTGACAGCCCTCGAATGCGCGTTCTGAACGCCTGACGTTGGCGGCGGAGACGCATAGTGGTGTGCGAGCGGCGGCTACACGTATGTATCGAATGACTCACGGAAGCGCGCAATGCCACCGGGCGACGTCAGGCGCTGCTAGGGTTGGATCGAACAAGAATTTTTCCCCGCCAGGAATGCGAAGGAGAAGGCAAGCATGTTCAACACACCGCATTTGAATCCCCTGGAGTGGTTGGCGGCGGTCGTCCTGATCGTCGGTGGGCTTAACTGGGGGCTCGTCGGACTGTTCGAGTACGACCTCGTCGCGCAGATCTTCGGGGAGGAGTTTGGCACGACTAATTGGGCAAGCCGTGCGGTCTACATCATCGTAGGCGCTTCGGCGATCTACACGCTATTGGGGCTGCTGCGCATGGAAGCAATGACGACGAAGGAGCAGCGCGAGCGCGAGGTCGAGGGGCCGGCGGGCCGTCGCCGCGCCGCTTAATCAACACGGCAGTCACATGCACGAGAGGAGGGCGCGATGCGTCCTCCTCCTTTGTTGTGTTGGACCGTCGTCGTTCGAGGGCGCGACGGCATGCGGACGACGACGAGTCGCTACCGCGCCGTCCAGCCGCCGTCTACGACGAAGGAGGCGCCGGTGACGAATGACGCTTCGTCGGAGGCGAGGAAGAGCGCGACGTTGGCCACCTCTTCGGGCTTGCCCATGCGGCCGAGGGCGGCGTGCTGCTCCATGTAGGTCATGAACTCTGGCGCCGTGGCGAGCGGATCCGTCATGGCGGTCTTGATCCAGCCGGGGTTGATGCAGTTGACGCGGACGCCGCGCAGGCCGTAGTTCGTCGCGAAGTGCTTCGTCAGTCCGACGACGCCGTGCTTTGCGGCGGTATAGCCATCGGCGGGCGGCATGGGGATCGAGATCAGCCCGAGCATCGACGACATGTTGACGATCGAGCCGCCGCCGCGCGCGGCCATCGCCTCGGCGCCGTGGAGGAGGCCGTAGTAGACGCCACTGAGGTTGATCGCGATCATCTTGTCCCACGGCACGCCGCCGCCGACGCCGGCGTTGTTCACCAGGATGTCGATCGTGCCGAACTCGTCGATGGTGTGCTGGAGCGCGGCTTTCACCTGCGCTTCGTCCGACGTATCGGTGCGGTCGGCGATCGCGGCGCCGCCGACGTCGGCGGCCGCGGCGGCGACGTCCTTCGCGGCGTCCTCGTTGATGTCGGAGACGGCGACTCGGGCGCCTTCCGATGCGAAGCGCAAGCAGATCGCGCGGCCGATCCCGGAACCGCCGCCGGTGACGAGTGCGACCTTGCCGGCGAGCCTATCGTTCATGTTCGTACTCCGTTCTTACTGGTCTCTGGAGGATGACACGCGAAGGCGCGACTCGCCACGATGAGCGCAGTCGCATAACGCGCATCGGGCGCGCCGGGCTCAATCTCCGGGGACCACGACAAAGACGCGGATGGGGTCGGTGATGCCCTTGAGAAGCTGCTCACCGCGGTCATGAAACGTCACGCTCGCCGACGTTCTTGCGAGGTCGCGGATCGTCTGAGAAACCATGATCTCGCCGGGCTCACACAGTTCACATATGCGAGACGCAATGTTCACCGCGCCGCCGTACACGTTGTTTTTCTCGTGGATGACATCGCCGGCATGGATGCCGACGTGCAGACGCAGCTCGGACTCGGCGCTCAGTGCGACGCAGCGACGAGCGGCGCCGATGGCCTGCGCGGCCGAGGTGAAGACCGCCATGAGGCCATCGCCGAGCACCTTGCCTTCGACGGGTGTACCGCCGCATTCCCAGATGGCGGCGCGCATGCGTTCGTCAAGGGCGCTGGCGGCGAGGCGAAACGCCGCATCACCCATCCGTTCTGTGAGCGAAGTGCTTCCGGCGACATCGGTGAAGAGAATGACGGCTGTACCGGACAATGCGGCTCTCGAAGATGACGGTAGGCGCAGCGGTTGCTCATCCTTGAGGAAGCGGAGAACCGCGTCGACTGCCTTTGCGTGAGTATCCAGATCGATGCACCGAGCGTCGAGCATGAGGGCAGCGGTATTGCGGGCGCCCGCGACCGTCCGTTCATTCACACCGACGGTGACCACGAGTGTGGGCGCCTGCACCTTTGGAAGATACGCCGTGACGTCGTAGCCGGCCCAGAACTGAAGGTACGCCGAGGCGACGTCTGGAGAGCAACTGGAGACGAGGGAACGGACGTTTGCTCTACGCGAATCGTTCGCCTCATGTGACCAGAGCAGCTCGCCGATCATGCGGGCAGCCATAGGCCAGCTCGCGGGAACGAGTTGGAGAAGCGCGCGCAGCGTCTCGGGCTCCCACGGGTCGGCTCCGCGAGGCAACGGCGAATTGAGGATCAGACGGCGGACGCGCGAGGGATGGGTGGCGGCGTAGGCCGTGGCAGCGGCGGTGCCATCCATGAAACCGATGAGGAAAAACTCGTCGAGCGCGAGATGGTCCACGACGGCGGCGAGATCAGACGTCTGCGCTTCGAGCGAGAAATCATGCACGCGGTCGCGCTGTGACGCACCGACCCCACGGCGGTCGTACGAGATGAGTCGAAACGTCGATCCAGGGCGCTCGTACCAGGCACCCACGGAATCCTGGAACGAAGCGTGCGCGATCGGGAACACCCAGGACGTGACCTGTATGATCGGGATGCCGGGGTGGTCGCTGAAGACCATGTAGGCGATGCGGGTGCCGTCGGCGCTGGTGCAGTAGCGCAATTCGCCATCCATCCGCATAGCTTAGATCAGGTCGAGATCGCGCCTGCCGGACGGCCACCATCCGGCGTCCGCCGGCATTTGTACGTCCAGATTCAGGAAGCCATAATGTCGCAGGCGCCGGAACACCCGGCGCGTTCGTTTCCTCGGGGAGATTGTTGTGACCACCGTCATCGGACTTACGGGAGGCATCGCCAGCGGCAAATCCGCCGTGAGCCGGATGCTCGCGGAGCGCGGGGCGCTGGTGATCGACGCCGACAGGGTGGGGCACGAGGCGTACGCGCCGGGCAGCGCGTGCCATGCGGCGGTCGTGGAGGCCTTCGGGAGCGACATCGTCGGGGCAGACGGCGAGATCGACCGCAAGGCGCTCGGCGGCAAGGTCTTCGGCGATCCGGAGCGTCGCAAGCGGCTGGAAGGCATCGTCTGGCCGTGGATGCGGACGACGATGGAGGGCCGCCTGCAGCGCCTGCGCGAAGAAAGCGTACCTGTCGTCGTGCTGGAGGCGGCGGTGCTTATCGAGGCGGACTGGGTGCCGATCGTGGACCGGGTGTGGCTCGTAACAGTGTCGCCTGACGTCGCGAAGGCGCGCATGATGAGCCGCAACGGCCTGAGCGCCGAGCAGGCGGAGCAGCGCATCGCGGCGCAACTGACGAACGACGAGCGGGCACGGCACGCGCAGGTAATCATCGAAAACAGCGGCACGCTGGAGGACCTGGAGCAGCGCGTGGCTGCGGAATGGGAGAAGCTTGCCGCGGCGGCCGGGAGGAAGGCATGACGATCAAGGGCCTGGAAGAGTCGGAGTCGGAGCACTATCGCGAGTACGCGATCGAGGAGTACCACCCGCACCAGGAGCCGTACTACGTGCCGACGGGCGACGAGGTCGACCTGTTCACGGCGGCCTTCGAGTCTCGCGTCCCGGTGCTGCTGAAGGGTCCGACCGGGTGCGGCAAGACGCGCTTCGTCGAGTACATGGCGTGGAAGCTCGGGCGGCCGCTGACGATCGTCAAGGGGGACAAGAGCCAGAACGAAGGCGCGACGCAAGCGCTGCCGCTGGTGACGGTCGCCTGTCACGAGGACCTGACGGCGAGCGACCTCGTCGGGCGGTACCTGCTGGAGGGCGAATCGACGCGCTGGATCGATGGTCCGCTGACGCGCGCGGTGAAGGCGGGCGCGATCTGCTACCTGGACGAAGTCGTCGAGGCGCGCAAAGACACGACGGTGCTGATCCACCCGTTGACGGACCACCGCCGCATGCTGCCGATCGAGAAGCGGGGGCAGCTGATCGAGGCGCGCGAGGGGTTCCTGCTGGTGATCTCGTACAACCCGGGGTACCAGAGCGCGCTCAAGGACCTGAAGCACAGCACGCGCCAGCGTTTCATTTCGCTGGAGTTCACGCATCCGCGCAAAGAGCTGGAAGCGAAGATCATCGCGCACGAGAGCGGCGTCGCCGAGGAGATCGCGAACGACCTGGCGAAGCTCGGCGAGAAGGTGCGCAACCTGCGCGAGCACGGGCTGGCGGAGGGCGTGAGCACACGGTTGCTCGTCTACACGGGCAAGCTGATCCAGAAGGGCATCCCGCCGCGTCGCGCCTGCCAGGTGGGCGTCGTGTGGGCGTTGACCGATGACGTCGACGTGCAGCGCAGCATCGAAGAAGTGGCGAGTTCGATTTTCGAGTAGCGGCGGCCGGGAAACAGCACACGGCAAACAGCAAACACGTCAGGCGACATCGATGGACGCGGGGGCCTCTTTCGGCACCGAGAGTCCGGTTACAGGCGTAATCAGAGGGAGTTGAACGTGAGGATGTTGGTTGTGCTCGCCATGCTCGCCGCCGCGATGATCGCGTGCGGGGGCGGCGACGACGATGACTACGGAAACACCGGCAGTACGGACGCTACGCCCGGGTCGACACGGGCCGCGGCGCCGACACAGGAGACGGCCATGTACTCCGCCGAACCGCCGATGACGATCGACGCCGACAAGCAGTACTTCGCGACGATCAAGACCGACGGCGGCGACATGAAGCTGGAGTTGTACCCGAAGGACGCGCCGCGGCACGTCAACAGCTTCGTGTTTCTTGCGCGCGAGGGCTTCTACGAAGGGGTGACGTTTCATCGCGTGATCCCCGGGTTCGTCGCACAGGCGGGCGACCCGACGGGCACGGGCAGCGGCGGTCCCGGATACAACGTCCCGGACGAAGTGAACGCGCGGACGTTCGAAGACGGGACGCTGGGCATGGCGAAGACGGCAGCGCCGAACTCGGCCGGCAGCCAGTGGTTCATCTGCTATGCGCCGCAGCCGGACCTGAACGGCGGCTACACGGTCTTCGGGCAGCTCGTCGAGGGGCGCGATGTATTGGACAAGATCATGCCGCGCGATCCGGCGACGGCGCGGGCACCGGGCACGGTGATCAACTCGATCGAGATCGAGGAACGGTAGTTTTTGGGAAGTCGGAGGTCGGACGCCGGAGGTCGGATGGGGGGTGATGGAACCACAGAGGCACAGAGGCGCAGAGGGTTTGATTTTTGAGCGCGGGCTTTCA
>JBBDXD010000016.1 GCA_040902535.1 Dehalococcoidia bacterium
GCGGGCTTTCAGCCCGCGCTCGACCCGGTTGGTTGAAGCCGGCGCTCGATTGGCCGAAGTTCGCACACTCCGCGTACGGGCGGGATTTCGGACCGCATGAAAAGCCCCGCTCCTGGAGCGGGGCACGGCATTTCTTTGCAGGAGGTGCCCGTGGACGGTCACGGGGCCCCGTGCCTGCCTGTCTACAGCAAGATGATGAGCAGAATGACGATGAGTATCAGGACGAGCAGTCCACCACCGATGTACATGCCTCGTACCTCCTTTGCTGTGTCGAGTGTGCCATCGCAGGCGTCACGGGCGAGTGCAGAACAACATGCCGAATGTTGCGGAACAGTATGCGTTGCGGCCGCGGCGATGCTTTCGTTATGCGTGCGCATCAATGCGCGATGATGTGTCGCAGTTGGCGGGCAGCGCGCGTGGCTAGAGCAGGCGCGGTGACGCGACGTCCTCGCGGTCGCCGGCGGCTGCGAGGCAGGCTTCGTCGTCGTTGGCGACGGCGTTGACGCGCCGCGAGACTTCGGTGGCGACGATGGCATCGTTCGGCGCGGGTCGTAGCAGTTGGCGCAGCGCCTGCTTGTCGACCTTTGCCTTGTCGGCGGGGCGGAAGATCCAGTCGTCGACGCGATCGGGCGGCAGGATGACCGGCATGCGGTCGTGGACCGGCGCGACGACCTCGTTCGCATCGGTCGTCAGAATCGCGAAGGTGCGCGTCCACTTGTCGGTCTTGGGATCGCGCCAGGACTCGTAGAGGCCGGCGAAGAGCAACATGCCGCCGTCCGGGGCGTGGTACCAGTACGGCCGCCGCGCCTCCTTCGTGCCGGCCCACTCGAAGAAGCCATCCGCGGGGATGGCACAGCGCCGCGACTCGAAGGCGTCGCGAAAGGCGGGACGGTTGTCGGCGGTCTCGGACTTGGCATTGATCTGGCGAGCAGCGCCTTTCATGTCGGGCGCCCACGAGTTCACGAGGCCGAACTTCGCCGGCAGCAACTGGTGCTCTTCCTGCTTCATGCGGACGATCCAGTGCTGGTCCGTCGGGGCGATGTTGTAGCGCGGCCGGTAGAGCGCCACGACGGAGTCATCGAACTCCGCGCCCAACTCGGCAGCGAGTTGGCGGAAGTCCTTGCGGGTGAGCGTGAAGCGTCCGCACATGGGGACAGGATATCGGAGGCCGGAGGTCGGAGGTCAGAGGTCGAAGTCCCTCGAGACTGAGGTAGGATCGTTCACATGTCGCCGAATAAGCCAAACGTGCGCTCGTCGCTCTTCGTTGTATGGACGGCGTGGTTCATTCTCGGAATTCTTGTGGTAGTCGCTCTTGCAACGCAGGGACGCTCCGGCAGTTCGGCGAGCGCCACGCAGCGCTTCGACCGCATCGCTGCGGCCGCGGCGGAGGCCGAGTACCGTGCGACGTATCACATCTCTGGCGTCGCAGGACCCATCGGATCGCTTCGGCTTGTGTACGCGCAGGATCGGTTCGGCGACCTGCGCGCCGACCTCATTTAATGCTGAAGGTCCGGGACGTGTCCGAACCATCGTGGTTGACGGCGGAGACCACGTATTGTGTGACGCCGGCGCGTGTCAACACAGCGGCGCAAGTGGCGGCCATGACGTTGACTCGGCCGAGCGGCGTTTCCTGGTCGTGCTCTCACATAAGCAGCGCATGGTTGGCGGCTACGACGGGAGCTGCTTTCAACTCTTGTTTACCCCGTTTTGGTCCTGGGAGGAGTGCTACACAGAAGACGGGGTCTTGCTCCTCTCTAACGGGCTGGGACTTGGCATCTTCCTGGCCGAGTTCTTCCCCGAAAGTGAGACGTTGCATGACCAACTCACAATGGTCGTCGAGGAATACTCACACTCAGTCGACGACGACGACCTGGACGCGCCGCTTCCCTGGGTAGAGCCGCGCGATCCGCCGCAGCCGCGCTAGCGGCAACGCTCGACGGATCGCCCGATGGTATCCTGATCGTCGCCGCTGAACTACATTCAGTCACTGGAAATGAAGCACGCATGACTGCAGAATCGCGCGCCGACGTCGCCGTTGTACGAGATGCCGTCGAGCGAATCCGTGCGAACGTCTCGAAGGTGATCGTCGGCTGCGACGACGTGATCGACCTGGTGCTCGTGGCGATGCTGTGCAACGGGCACGTGCTGATCGAGGATGTGCCGGGCACAGGCAA
This sequence comes from Dehalococcoidia bacterium, assembly GCA_040902535.1. Taxonomy (NCBI): domain Bacteria; kingdom Bacillati; phylum Chloroflexota; class Dehalococcoidia; species Dehalococcoidia bacterium. The sequence goes on from JBBDXD010000016.1 coordinate 2,175, forward strand.
GACGATGATGGCGAAGGCGCTTGCGCGGAGCGTCGGGGCGGAGTTTCGGCGCATCCAATTCACGCCTGACCTGACGCCATCGGACGTCACCGGCATCAACTTCTACAACCAGAAGTCGGGCGAGTTCGAGTTTCGCGCGGGGCCGCTGCTCGCGCACCTGGTGCTGGCCGACGAGATCAACCGCGCGACGCCGCGGACGCAGAGCGCGTTGCTGGAGGCGATGGCTGAGCGGCAGGTGACCGTCGACGGCGAGACGCTGGCGCTGCCTTCGCCGTTCGTCGTGCTGGCGACGCAGAATCCGATCGAACTGGAGGGCACGTTCCCACTGCCGGAGGCGCAGCTCGACCGCTTCCTGCTGCGGCTGCGCATGGGCTATCCGGACGCGAGCGATGAAGACGCCATCCTGGTGCGCTTCGAGAGCGAAGACCCGTTGGCGTCGTTGCAGCCTGTGATCGAGGCGGCCGAGGTCGTGCGGCTCGGCGCTTCGCTGACGGGTGTCCACTGCGAGGCCTCCGTCCGGGCGTACCTGACATCGATCACGCGGGCGACGCGCGAGCACAGCGCCGTCGAGCTGGGCGCGAGTCCCCGCGCATCGCTAGCGCTGTTCAACGCGGCGCGCGCATACGCGGCGATGCGCGGGCGCGATTACGTGCTCCCCGACGACGTGCAGCACCTGGCGGCGCCGGTGCTCAGCCACCGGATCATCCTCAGTTCGCAGTCACGGCTGCGCGGGCGCGATGCGGAGTCGTTGGTGCGGGAGATCGTCGAAGAAGCGCCGGTGCCGGTAGCAGGCTGATGCTGCGTGATGCGTGGCCGCTGCTGGCGATCGGGGCGATCGTTGGCGGGGTCGTTGCCGGGAGCGTCTCGGTCGTTGCGCTGGGGCTGCTCGTTGGGGCGGCGTGCTACGGCGCGACGCTGTGGGCGCGCTGGTCGCTGAGGCGGCTCTCGTATGAGCGCGTGATGCCCGAAGACCACGTCTTCCCGGGCGAGCACATCGCCCTGCGGCTGCGGATCACGAACGACAAGCCGCTGCCGCTCACGTGGATCGAGGCGACGGAGCGCTTCGGCCCCGGAGTCGTCGTGGTCGATGAGCCGAATTTTCGTCCCGGAACGAGTACGGGCGCCGGACTGAGCGATTGGCGCACCTCGGTGCGAAGCCATCAGCGCGTGTCGCGCACGTACGAGCTGATGTGCGCTGAGCGTGGCGTGTACGAGATCGGCGGCGTACGGCTGCGTTCGGGCGATCCGCTCGGGCTCTTCACCGACGACCGCGTCGAGGAGCGCCGCGCGCGCGTGACGGTGTACCCGCGGACGGCGCCGCTCGGGGACCTGTCGTTGCCTTCGATACGGCCGTACGGCGAAGCGGCTGGCGGCGCGCGTATCTTCGAAGACCCATCGCGGATCGTCGGTGTGCGCGACTACCGGCCGGGCGACAGCCTGCGACGCATCGACTGGAAGGCGACGGCGCGGCTCGGCGTGATGCAATCGCGCGTGTACGACCCGTCGGCATCGCGGCACCTGCTGTTGTGCCTGAACACCCAGACGACGGACCCGGCGTGGGCGGGGGTGGTGACGGAACTGCTCGAACGCTCGATCACGGTCGCGGCATCGATCGCGCGCGACGCGTACGAGGAGCGCTACAGCGTCGGGTTGCTGGCGAACAGCACGTTCCCGGATGCCGACCGTTCGATTCGCATACCGCCGGGGCGCCGCGCCGAGCAGTTCATCCGCATTCTGGAAGCGCTGGCCGTCGTGACGCCGTTCGTGCTCGAGCCGCTCTCGGCGATGCTCGATCGCGAGGAGCACCGGTTGGTGGCGGGGACGACGGTTGCGGTTGTCACCGGGATGATGACGGACGAGTTGGCGTCGGCGATCGTGCGGCTACGCCGTCGCGGGCACACCATGGTCGTGCTGAGCACGTCGGGCGAGACGTGGCCGGAGCGCCTGGGCGACGTCGACGTGCGCGATCTGTCGCGGGTCGATGCGCCATGGCGAGCGGCCGCGACTGAGGGGGCGACGTGAGCGCGGGCACGCTGCGGACGCCGCTCGCGCTGGCGGTCGACGTGCTGTGGGGCTTCGCGGCGGTGGCGATCGTCGTTGCGTTCTTCGGACAGGGCGACGGGCCGGCGCCTTCAATCCTCAGCGTCGCCGCGGTTGTGGTCGCATCGTTCGTGCTAGCGCGCGTACTGCAGCCGACGGGAGACGAAACGAGCGACGTCCGGACGGGGGGCATGCTGGTGAGCCTCGCGCTCTTGTTCGTGATCGGCGTGCTGACGTACAGCGACGTGCCGTGGGACTTCGGCTGGCTCGCCGATCTCCTCTCCCAGCCCGCATCGGTCATCGAGCCCAACGGCCACGTCATCGCGGGGATGGCGACGCTCACTGCGTTCTGGATCCGTGGTGTACGGCACGGCACGCGGCACGATCTCGACTTCGACGCCCTGTTGTTCAGCGTGTCGCTCGGGTTCGCGGCCGTCGTGATCGCCGCGCTCGCTACGCCAGCCGTGCAGGGCGACATCTCGTGGGGCGCGCTCGCGTTCGCGTACAGCATCGTCGCGCTCGCGGCGCTTGCCGTCTTCAACACGTCGCCACGCACCGACTTCGCATCGATGGCTAACGGGTGGCCGCTCGCGATCGGCATGCTTGCGCTCGCCGCGCTCGCACTGGCGCTCGTCGCTGGCACGCTGGACCGGGACGCGTTCGACGTGTTCTCGCCGCTCGTCGCGCCATCCGAAGCAGGCGGTCGCGTCTTTGGCGAGTACGTACTTACGCCCATTCAATGGATGATTTGGCAGCCGTTTCGGTTGCTGCGTTGGATATTGGAGGCGTTCTTTGCGGATCCACGCGAGCTTGAACCTCCGCGACGTGAACCCGCCATCGATGAAGAGCCGCGCCGTGAGCCCGGCGAACAGCCGTTGTGGTTCCGTGTGCTGTTCACGATCGCGATGACCCTCGGTGCCGTTGCCATCGGCGCGCTCGTGCTGTTCTTGCTCTGGCAGGCGTTTCGGCGCTACGTGCGCAGGCGGGTCACCGATCCGCGCGAGCAGCGCGAAGACATCGAGCCGGCGTCATCGCTGGCGGGCGACCTTGCATCCCTGATTGGCGCGCTCGGGCGGCGCTTCCGGCGCGGCGAGGGCGCGGCGAGCAGCGTCGCGGTCCGACGGCTGTACTTCGACATGTTGTCGGCGGCGGAGGAGCGAGGACTCGAGCGCTCGCCGTCCCTGACGCCACTGCAATTCGCGCCGGCCCTCGACGCCGAGTTCGCGTCGGACGCGCCGTCGGCGATCAGCGCGGCGTTCGTCGAATCGCGTTACGCAGGTCATACGATCGATGAGGTGCGCGTGCGCATGCTGCGCCAGCGCTGGCGGGACGCGCTTCGTACGTAACGGACGAAGCTTCGCGTCCCTTTCGCCAGCGCACCGACGCTCTATGATTACGGGATACGAGGAGATAGAGACGCATGTCAACGTATACCCGCGGCGATACGCCGCTGCACCCACAGGTCGCCGAGTTGCTGCAGGTGATGGATGCTGCGCGTTCGATGCGCGTGCTGGACGCAACTGCACAGCGCGCGTTCGACGACGTCGCCGCGGCGGCGTTCAACGCGAATGTGCCCGCGCTACGCGTCGAAGAAGAGATTGCGATCCCGGGGCCGGACGGGCCTATGCGGGCGCTGGTGTTCGCGCCGAAACCGCGCAACGGTGAGTTACGGCCCGTGGTGTTGCACCTGCACGGCGGCGGCCTCGTGATCTTTAAGCCGGAGGCGACGGCGCGCGTCTCGAAGGCGATCGCGATGGCGGCAGATGCGGTGGTCGTCAGCCTGGACTATCGGCTGGCGCCGGAGCATCCGTACCCGGCGGCTCTTGATGACTGCGTCGCGGCGTACCGATGGCTGCGCGCGAACGCCGCATCGCTCGGCGGCGATCCGACGCACGTGGCGATCGCGGGCGACTCCGCGGGCGGGAACCTCGCGGCGGTGACGCCGCTGCGGCTCATCGAAATGGGCGAAGCGCCGCCAGACGCCGTGGTGTTGATCTCGGCGTGGCTCGATCTGACGATGAGCAGCGCTTCGTCGCGGCGGTTCGGCCCCAACGACCCGCTGATCGACGACGCGGCGCTCTCGTTCTGGCGCGGGTGCTACATGCCGGACGCGTCGCGCTGGGCGGAACCGCTGCTGAGTCCGGTGAACGCCGGCCTGTCGTCGTACCCGCCGGTGTGCGTCGTCGTGGGCGCGATCGATCCGTTCTGTGACGAAGACGTGCAGTTCGCGGAGAAGGTGCGCGCCGCGGGAGGCGATGCCGAGGCGCATCGCTACGACGGCATGCCGCACTGGTTCCCGGTCTTTCCGCAGACGGCGGACCTCACCGACTACGCTGACCGCATCGGGGCCTTCCTGCGGCGCGTGATGTAGCGCGCGGGCTGTTCGCCTTCGACGTGCATGGAGATTCTTACGCCGTCCGACGACGGGCGCGTGACGACGCTGGTCCCCTTCTTCTGCTTCGCCCTAGCGCTCGCCGATGGCTCTCGCTTCAATGTGCGGCATGGGACCGCTTGATGGCATTCGCATTCTCGACTTCACCTGGGCGCTCGCGGGGCCGTTCGGCACGATGATCCTCTGCGACATGGGCGCGGAGGTGTGGCGCATCGAGCCGGTGGGCATGACCGAAGCGGAGCGCGCGCCGGGGCCGGTGGTCGACGGCGTCAACCTCTATTACTTCAGCCTGAGCCGCGGCAAGCAGGCCGTACACATCGACCTCAAGTCCGACGCAGGGCGCGAGATCGCGCTGTCGCTCGCCGAGCACGTGGACGTCGTCACCGAGAACTTCAGCCCGGGCACGATGCAGACGCTCGGCCTGGCGTACGAGGTGATCGCGGCGCGCAACCCGCGCATCATCTACGCGTCGACGTCCGGGTTCGGGCAGACGGGGCCGGCGTCGAAGCGCGGGGCGGTGGACGTGATCGTCCAGGCGATGAGCGGGCTGATGAGCATCACGGGGCACCCCGACGGTCCGCCGGCGCGCGCGGGCTATTCGATCGGCGACATGGCGGCGGGCATGTTCACGGCGATCGGTGTGTTGGGGGCGCTCGTCGAGCGCGAGAAGAGCGGCAGGGGTCAGTACCTGGACGTTGCGATGCTCGACGCGCAATTCGCGCTGCTGGAGAACGCGATGACGCGCTACTTCGCGACGGGCGCCGTGCCGGGGCCGATCGGCACACGGCATCCGCTGATCACGCCGTTCCAGGCATTCGCTTCGGCCGATGGCTGGCTCGTCGTGGCGGGGGTGAAGGACTGGGCGTTGTTCTGCGCGCTGCTTGAACTCGACGCACTGGTCGCGGATGAGCGCTTCGCGACGAACGCCGCACGGACGGCGAACCATGCCGCGCTCGAGCCGCTCCTCAGCGACGCGTTTCGGCGGCGGACGACTGACGACTGGATCGCGGCGCTCGAAGGTGCGTGCCTGGTGGCGCCGATGCACACGATCGCCAGTGCGGCGGCGGATCCGCAGGCGAATCATCGCGAGATGTTCGTCGACGTGCCGGGCGGCGAAGGTGGCACGGTGCGCGTCGTGAACTCGCCGCTGAAGTATTCGCGGACGAAGGTGCAGGTCGAGCGCGGCGCCGACCGGGTCGGCGCGCACACGGCGGACGTGCTCCGGCGCGTGCTGGGCATGAGCGATGAGCGCATCGACGACCTGCGGCGGGCGGGCGTCGTGCAGACGGACGACGATGCGCCGGATGAGTCGAGGCGCACGCGCCCGCCGCTGTGAGGCGAGCCGTCGCGGCTGTACTCGCGCCGTCCGCGTACCGACGCGGCGGCGTTTCTTTTTGCGTTTGTCGCGCGGTCGTCGCTCGATCGGGTGCGTACGTCGCTATAGTTGTGGCGGGGGCGCGATCGTATTACCCGTCGAATCGAAAGCGAGGTCTGCGATGACGATGTTGAGTCATGCACGAAGGGGACTGATGGTCGCCGCGTTGGGCGTGTTAGCGCTTGCAGAGGCCGCCTGCGAGCTTGTCGGGCAGGGCGACCTGCCCGTGCAGAACGATCTCTCCGGCATCGGCGCCGACAACACGGTGTTCTATGCATGGGAGCACGAAAGCGGCGACGTGTGGCCGCCGACCGGCATGCTGTCGCTGGCGGTGCGCGGCGACGACTTCGGTTCGCCGCCGAGTTACGGCATGGACGGTTTCCTGTACGTGGTGCGCACGGACGCCGCGTGCCCGATGCGCGAGGGCGGTCCGGAGGTCTTCGAGCTGGCCGACGTGACGATCGTCGGCGTCGTGACGGTCACCGGCGGCACCGTCAACCAGGTGCTGAGCACGCCCGACACGGCGGGGGTGCGGCAGGACCGCTGGGCGCTGATCGAGATCGGTGAGTTCAGCGCGACCGAGCCGGGGCACGCGATCCATCGCTGCGGGACGGTGACCTGGTCGTAATCGCCGGGCGCTCGCGGCGCGTCGCTACGGGACGAGCGCCGCGAGCCGCTTCGGCGCGATCATGCGATAGCTGTCGGTGAGCAGCGATTCGACTTCATCCCAGTCGATGTCGCCGGCATCGAGGTAGAGGCCGAGCCAACCCTTCGGGCCGAGATACGACGGCATGAAGAAGCGCCCCCTGTACGCCGCGATGAGCGCTTGCTGCTGCCCGGGCGCCGCTTTCACGTTGACCGCGACCCGCCCGTCGCCGTGGTGATCGTCGAGGTAGTACGCGAACGATTTGCCGCGCACTTCGAACTTGACGTGCTGCCGTTCGCGGGCCGTCGCTTCGGGCAACTCGGAGTGCGCCGCGAAGCACGCTATCGCCGGCGAGATACTGCCAAGAGTGCGGGATCAGAGCCCAGGAGTAGTACCAGACTCGGTGTGCACTATCACACGATAGGTGCGCTAGCCGCGGACGAGCTCGCGAATCTCGGCCAGAGAGAGTCGTTCGCCTTCACGACGCAGGTCGTCCAAGTCTTGGTGAGACAGCGCCCGAATGACTGCGTTGGACACCTTGTCGTGTTCCGCGAGGTCAGCGGTCCAATACACAGCGCCTTGCGTGCGCATCTGCCGCTCAGAGGCCGCGAGCAGCATGGCTGCGTGACGCATGGACCGGACCCGACGATCCTCGTCAGAGCGAGCAGAGAGGACCTGAGCGTACCCGAGCAGGCACTCAGCGATGCCACGCTTGCTGCCGAACTCCTCGTGAACCCCGATGCTTCGATCGAGCAGGCTCATCGCCTGCTCGAATTCTCCGAGGCGGCAGGCCGTAAACGCCAAGCAACAGAGCAATCGGGCTGCGTCGCCACGATCATCCGTCTGCTCGAATTGTGTGAGGGCCTCCTGGTAGTGTGCTGCGGCTCGCTCATAGTCGCCGCTGATGCGCGCCACTTCCCCCATGTTCGTGAGGATCGAGGCCACGAGCCATGCATCGCCGACCTCACGCCCTAATTCCAGCGCATCGTTCAGCGACGCAACGGCATCGGCGGGATGTCCGATGCTCATGCCAACATTGCCGAGATGCATGAGCGAAAGCGCACAAAAGTAACGATCCCGCGTGTCCTGCGAGGTGGCGAGGATGGCGAGTGCGTTATGAAGGCGCGCCGCCGCATCCACTGCCTCGCCCTGCGCCATCAAGAGCACGCCAAGCGTGAACTGCGAAACGCCGCGCAGGTGGACTTCGGGTGACTCCGCCAGGAGCCTCGCCGATGCCTCGTAGTGATTACGCGCGCCGTCGAGGTCGCCCTGCCACATCGCGAGCGAGCCTGCACCGCTCGCGATCATGCCGCGTTCGTGGCCCGTCGCTCCCGAGCGTTCGAGTCCGCCTTCAGCCCACCGCCGGCCTTCGCTCAGGAGACCGCGTCGGTACCAGTAAAAAAAGAGGCCGTAGACAAGCTGCGCCATCGCTTGGTTGTCGCCTTCCGACTCCGAAAGCGTCGCCCTGACATTCTCATACTCGATGTCGAGCAGGTCGCGCGCCTCGACATACTCCGGACTAAAGAGGCGAGGTTGCGTCTGATCTACGAGGTCAATGAAGTAGCGCACGTACCGGGCTTCCACGGCGGCCCGCTCGCCGGAAGCAGCGAGGCGCTCCAGGCCGTGGCTCCGGACTGCGTTCAGCAGTCGAAACTGCAAGCCGCCTGCGCGATCGCGTTCGCGCTGCAACAGACTCTTGTGTGCGAGGGCGTCTAAGGTATCGAGCGCCGTCTCTTCATCCAACAGCTGGCAGACGGCATGGGCGGACTGTGGCGTAATCCGACCGGCGAACACCGCCAGGCGCTCATACGATACGCGCTCGTCGTCGGTCAGGAGCCCGTAGCTCCAGTCGATCGTGTTGCGCATGGTGCGCTGACGCTCGGGGAGGTCACGACCACCACGGGCGGCAAGCGTGAGCGCGCTATCGAGCCGCGCCAGTATAGTCGTCGGTGACAGCATCGAGATACGCGCAGCGACGAGTTCGATCGCTAGGGGCAGGCGATCAAGCCGCTGACAGAGCTCGGCGATCGCCTTGATGTTGCCGCTGTTCAACTCGAAGGTGGGATCGACGGCGCGAGCGCGGTCAACGAACAACGCAATCGCCGGTGAGGACACTGCCTCACCAGCCAGCGGCAGGGGCAATACGGTGACCAATTGTTCCCCCTGGATGCGCAGGGGCTCGCGGCTGGTGACGAGTGCCGTCAGGGAGGGCGCACGGAGCAGCAATTCCGAGAGGGAGGCGGCGCCCTCGATCAGGTGCTCGAAATTGTCGAGGAGTAGCAGGACGGGACTCTCATGAACGCGATCCGCGATCGCCTCCACCAACGGCCGCTCGCTTGCCTCGCGTACATCGAGGGCGCGGGCGATCGTCTGCAAGACGAGGGCGTCATTATCGACGGGCGCGAGGGAAACGAACACGACTTGACCCTCGAACTGAGGAGACAGCCGGCGCGCGCTCTCGAGCGCCAGCCGGCTCTTACCCACGCCGCCGGGTCCAACCAGGGTGACGAGCCGCGTCCGAGGTTGCCTAAGACGCTGCACGAGGTCTTCGAGTTCGTCCTCGCGACCGAAAAACCGTGTGAGCGGGACGGGCAGGCTCGCGCGGGTTTGACCGGAACCATCCACCTGCGCTCCGGCGAAGCGCTCCGTGAGCATGAGCGCGAGGTCGTTTTCGATCAACTCCTGTAGCTCGTCCGATGATGAGAATTGCTTGTACGACACGCCGTCGCCGTCCCGGATGCGCTGCAACAGGTCGGCAAGCCGCGGCTCTCGCTTCGGCGCCGGGCGCTTGATGTAGATGAGCTTCGGGTGCGACATGGCGAGGCGATATTCGTCCTCCAACCCGGACGTCTCCATGTCAGGCGCCACCCAACCGTAGCTCTCCCAGTAGATGCCGATGAATACATCGCTCTGCGCGAGGTACGCTCGATATAGTTCCTTCGGTGGATGCGGGCGTGCGCCGCTCTCAAAGGCGACAGGCGAGAGCCGCAGGCGACGGATGGCTTCGCGTGCTGCGGTCCGCTCAGTCGCCAGTTCCTGCAGCGTTGAGCTCACGAAGACGCGGAGACGTTGGTCGGGCGTGCGGATCTTTCCGTCTGCCATGGGGAGATACTACCGTGCAGGGCCGGGTACGAGGCCGAACCCTATGACGCAATGGCGTCTATCCATTCACGGCTCGCGGGCCGTCGCTTCGGGCAGCGAAGCGGCGATCGCGATGATGAGCTTACGGCGTTGATCGACCGTCGATGTTCTTGACACGCGCTCACCTTTGCCGCCAACCGTCAACCAGATGCTGAGCACGCCAGACACGGCAGGCGTGCGGCAGGACCGCTGGGCGCTGATCGAGATCGGTGAGTTCAGCGCGACGGAGCCGGGGCACGCGATCCATCGCTGCGGGACGGTGACCTGGTCGTAGTCGCAGGGCGTTCGCGGCGTATCGCTATGGCACGAGCGCCGCGAGCCGCTTCGGCGCGATCATGCGATAGCTGTCGATGAGCAGCGATTCGACCTCGTCCCAGTCGATGACGCCGGCATCGAGATAGAGCCCGAGCCAACCTTTCGGGCCGAGGTACGACGGCATGAAGAAGCGCTCCGGGTAGGCGGCGATGAGCGCCTGCTGCTGGCCCGGCGCCGCCTTGACGTTGATCGCGACGCGCCCGTCGCCGTGGTGGTCGTCGAGGTAGTACGCGAACGACTTGCCGCGCACGGTGAACTTGACGTGCTGTTGCTCGCGGGCCGTCGCTTCGGGCAGCCGCAAACACATTTCGACCACACGCGCGGCGTGGGTCGGCGGCCTTTCGCATCGCTTGACGTCAATTCGATCGCTATTCGGTGTTGGTCAATTCGGCACGCTTGCCGTGCGGGAGGCCCTCGACGAGGGCCTCCCGCTGATAACCGGCTTGCGGCTGAGTTATTTTCCGACGAGCACGTTGCGCGTCGAGCCGTTGTTCACCAGGACGGGGTCGAACGTGGTGGTTGCCGCCGTGGCGATACTGGTGATCTGCCCCTTTGAACCCTTGACGAGGACATAGACATTGAAGGATCGGGTCTCGCCCGCTCCCATGGAGCCCATGGCACAGGTAAGGGTCGTCCCGGAACGCGTACAGCCGCCAGAGTCAAAGCTATAGCTGGTGCCTTTGGTCGTTGGAAGCGCTTGCTGGACGACGACTCCAGCCGCGTTTCCAGGGCCGCTGTTCGCGACCGTGATGGTGTACTTAATCGTCGATGACGACTTGTAGAGGTCAGCATTCGACGTGAGTGAAACGCCGATATCGGCAACCGCAATGGTGGTGTCCGTGCTGGCAACGTCGTTTGAGTTGTTCAGGTCGGCGGTGCCGCTGCTGACGCGCGCATCGTTGTGCGCGACGAGGAGGACGCCCGGCCCGACAGCGACTTGAATCGTCATTGTGCGCGCGGCACCCGAAGCCAACGAATTGAAGTTGCAGCTCGTCGGTCGGGCATTGTCCCCGGGGATGCCGAACAGGCACGATGCGCCGCCGCTTCCGCTCACCGAGAGGAGCGAGACACCGGCCGGCAGGAAGTCCTCTACCACAACGTTGACGGCGGTGGATGGGCCGTTGTTCGTGACCCCTAGCTGGTACGTGATGATCGTCCCCGCGTTCAACGGGTCAGGCGCATCGGACTTCGTGAGTGCGAGGTCGGCGACGGGAACAATCGTTAGCCCGTCGATGGATTCATTGTTCGCCGTGTTCGCGTCCGTGGAATCCGTCGTGACGAGGGCGCGGTTGTTGAAGTCACCGCCCTCGCTGGACGTGAACTTGGCGGTGATGATGGCGCTGCCGCCAACCGGCACCGTGCCCAGGTTACACGTGAACTGTTTGCCGCCCGGGATGCTCGTTGGAGCGTCGCAGGGGTTCGGAGAGCCGGCGAAGCCTTCGAACACAAAGGTGGGCGTCTGCAGTGCGTAGTTGGACGGAGCGACGTTCGTGAGGAGTGTGTCCTCGACGACGACGTTGCGCGGCAATCCAGGCCCCGGGTTATTCACGAGGATCGTGCATGTCACTTCCTGGCCGGCGAACGCTACGTTATCCGGCTTGCAGATCTTCGTCAGCTGTAGGTCTGCGTCGTCCTCCAGGTCAACCGGGATCTCCTCGATGCTGAACTCGAGCTCGTATTGACCGCCGGCGCTCACGTCCTGCGCGCCCACACCATAGTCGGGTCCGCCGAACGCGGCGTTGAGTACGTTGTAGTCGTCGTTGTCACCGGCCTCGAGCTCTAACGCGGCGGCGAGGTAGCAGTCCAGGAAGATCCCGACCTGGAACCGGTGATCGCCGAAGTAATCGTCGAGACAGTCCTGGTCGTATCCATGAGCGCTCACGTTGACGCTCATGCCGTCCGCCACGTAGTAATCGAACGAAGCACCAGAAAAGGAGATCTCGCCGTCTCCGAGCAGGCCCCCGTCATCGTCGTAGTCGTTCATGTTGCCATTGGCGAACGTCGAGAGCCGGATCCACTCGGACGGTGCGCGGTCAACGTTCATCCAGAAGAACGTGCATTCGCAATCGCCGGGGTCGAGATCCATGTCCTCATGCAGGTCCATCCGATTGAGGGTGAGATTGAAATGGCGAAGCCCGTCGGGTGGATAGACCCAACCCGCCTTGATCGTACGTGAGTAGACGTCGGAGGGAGCGGCGCCACTGCCGTCGAGCGGGATAGTAACGTGCAGAGACGTGGGATTCACGGCCGGCACGGGAACAATGATCGGCGCCGCGCTGAGGTTGTTGCGCGGTCCGTCCTCCACCGACCAGGCGAGAACGGCGCTCGACGACGGCTTCGATGGAAGCTGCACATCGAACTCGTAGTCATCGTCGATCGGTGTTTCGTTCGTCGGACACGCGAAGTCCGGATCGGTGTCCTGGATGACGATGGCGGCGCCGCAGTAGAGCACATCGGTAACGAATCCGGCACGTCCGTGGATCCAGAGGTCCGTGGTGGTCGTGCGTACCGGCGTCGATCCGGTGCCCGGAATGGTGCCCATCTGATCGCGCATGCTAGCCATGGCGCGCGCGGGATGGATCTCGGACCGGGCGCGCTCGATACTGTCTACTTCGGTGGTGTGCCCGCAGTCGTAGATGTGGTGGCCGTTGGTCCAAACGCGGTCGCCCTTATTCGGCCACGCCCACTTTGGCAGCGTGCGTTCCGGATCGCTTCCCGTCTCGGAGGGGTGCGTGCCGATCTCCCACTCCACCTCGAGGGTATCCGGCCCGACGGGCGCCGCCTTGTCCGGATTCACGATCGACAGCAGACCTTCCTGCCCGGGATCGAGCAGGATGTCGACATTGATGTCATGAGAGTCGTGCACTACCGGGAAGTCCGTGTGCGTGATCTCACTCTTGAGCGCGACTCCAGTGGCAGACTGAAACGGCTCGGCAGGATTCACCCAGGCCCACCCCGGATCGGGGATATCCACCGAGAAGAGTCCGAGGTAAAGCTGGAAGTCCGTGCAACCGGTCGCGATTCCGTCCAGGGGATCGGGTTGCGCGAGGGCGACGCCGGGGTCTGACGGTCCGACTGGGACCGCAGCGGCAACGAGAAACCCGAGCGCGGCTGCAGCGGAGATGAGTACACGTTGTATGGCTCGCTTCATGCAAGCAAGTCCTTCCTGTTGTTGTCAGATGTGTTGAGGTCAGAGGTATGCCGCGGCCGGGTCGCCTCCTTTCCTGGGCAGGTGACCGTCACGACGCGCTCCCCCCCATGCAGTAGCGCGGCGATACGATGAAGGCGGGGTCGAACGGATGGTCGCTAAGCCGGGCGGTGGTCGGAGGAACGGCGCCCCATCTCGCACGCTGGCTCCGGGAGAGATGCTCCGGAGCACTCTGTACAGCGCACCGCTTAACGGCGGCGCAAGTGTCTAACAGCGTCCAATGGATTGTCAAGCATTATCTTAGATCGCATCTCGGCTACCGGGTGGCTGGCTGGCTGCCCGTGATCTCGGGCAGATGCTCTTCCTGGTAGTGATGCGCGCACACCATGAGCAGATAGAGTCCGCAGGGCACGGTGCCGCCGATGTCCGGCCAGTAGAACGGCGCCGTGTGCGCGAGCGATGATGCGGGCGTCGCTTCGATCGTGGCGAGCAGGTCATCGAAGACGGTGGCCGAATCATCGAGCACATCAGCCCAGGGCCGCTCGCGCGCTTCGGCCATGCGGGCGCCGTTGAAGGCGTCGATGGAGCCGTAGCGGCCGATGCCCACCGGATAGCCGGAAAGCGACATGATGGCGGGCTCGCGCGAGCCGGCGGCGATCTCCTGGAGCGCGGAAGTTGTCCAGCGCTCCCAGCCCGTGATGTGTCCGATGATCTCCTTCATGGTGCGGCCGTCGGCCGTCCACGGCGTCGATGCCTGCTCGCCGCTCATCTCCTGCGTCTCCTTCATCAGCGCGTAGCGGCACGAACGCATGATCTCGATCAGCCTTCGCTTCTGCTCTTCGCCGCGCAGCGATAGGGCGATGCGCAGTTCGTCGTGGAGCGACAGCGGCGGCGCGCCGGGCTCGCGCGATGGTGCGGCGGGCGGTTCGATCGCGAAGGGCGCGGGCACGGCGCGTACTTCTACGCTGTCGCGCTCGTCGTCTGACCCCGCGGACGGCGCCGCTTGCGACGATCCGGCGCCGGCGGGCGCGATTGCGCCGGGCATGTGCTCCGGCGTGCCGAATTCGTGCGGCGTCTCCTCTTCGAGCGTGACAGGGGCGGCGGCAAAACCGTTCGTCGACGGCCAGGGATTCGACCCGAGCGGCTTGCGGCTGTACACCACGATGCTCTTGGGGAGAATGCGGTTGCCGATGTCATCGAGCGCGCTGACGATGCGCGATGCGCGCGTGCGCGGCGAGTCGAGGGCGCGCCGAAAGACGCTGGTAACAGGCCCTTGCTTGCCCCAGTCGCTCCAGAACGCGATGTGACTGAGCCAGTACAGCGTTTCGAGCGAATGACGGTATCGCACGGCGTAGGGGTGCAATCCCGCCGCGCGCAGCAACTGCACGACGCGCTTGCGCTCGTAGATGCGCACGTGGCCACCGGCGTGCGTGCGGTAGTTCTTCGAGAGCTTCCAGAACACCTTCTCGGAGTACTCGTCGGGGACGCTGACGGCGAGGATGCCACCCGGCTTCAGCACGCGCACGAGTTCGCGCGCGAGCAGCGCGTCGTCATCGACGTGCTCGAGCGTCTCGGTGCAGATCACGCGGTCGAACGCGTCATCGACGAAGGGCAGGCGCTCGCCGGCGGTCTGCAGCCAGTGCACGCGCGCTCCGACCTCGTCGCGGCGACGCATGATCTCGACGAGAAAGCGGCCGATGCGCAAGTCGTTGCGCGAGATGTCGGCGCCGAGCACCGTCGAGGGCTGGCGCGCCAGTTCGAGCACGTGGCGGCCGGTGCCGCAGCCAAGATCGATCACGCGATCGCTCGCGGAGATATCGAGAAGCTGCGGGTCAATGGACTGGAAGCGATCGAGCGGCATCCTTGCGTCCTCCCTATCCGTCGCCGGCGCCGACGGTGCGTGCGCTGCCGCCCGTCATGGTGCGGGGCTGACGGCGCGCCGCGCAACCCGGCTTGCGAACATGTAGTGGGGGCGGCCATCCCGAAAGTCGCTGAAGACGACGGGCTGGAAGACGCCGCTTAGCGGCACCTGCTGCACGAACAGCGCCGCATCGACCGGATACATGGGTACGGCGGGGAACTGGTCTTCGGCCGTGGCCAACGGACCGGTGTTCACGGTCTCGACCATGAGACGGCCATCGTTCAAGGTGATCGTGATACGGAGGCCGTGGCGTTCGTAGACGCCGGTGTAGGGTGTGAGGTCGATCTCCGGCGCGATCTCGGGCGGCGCCGCTCGTGCCGGCATGTCGATGCCCATGATCTGTCCGAAGAGCCAGCGCATGACGCGGCTGGCGAGCAGGCTGCCTCCCACGGAGTTGGTCAGCAGCGCGACGGCGAATTGCTCGTCGGGCAAGATGCGCAGGCTGGATTGCTGGCCGATCGTCCCGCCATCGTGGCCGATGACGCGGCGGCCGCCCCAGTCGAAGAGCATCCAGCCGAGCCCCCAGTGCGAAGCGAATTCGCCGGGCGACGCGGGCAGCGTCACCTGGGGCTCAGTCATCGCGCGTGCGGAGGCGTCTGAGAGCAGGCGCTTGCCGTCAGACGCGACGCCGCCATCGAGGTGCATCTTTGCGAAGGCGAGCATATCGCCGACGGTCGAGCAGGGGGGGGGGGGGGGGGGGGGGGGGGGGGGGGGGGGGGGGGGGGGG
>JBBDXD010000017.1:0-11113 GCA_040902535.1 Dehalococcoidia bacterium
CATTATCCCGGAGGACGCTCATTTAGACTGGATCAGTTTTCGGGGGGCAGGTCAACACTATACGTCGGCGTCACCAGCGACCTCGAGCAACGCGTCCACCAACACAAGACCAAAGTGCTGCCAGGGTTCACGAGCAAGCACGGTCTGACGAAGTTGGTCTTCGCCCAACCCGCACCCGACGCTCTATCGGCAATTCAGCGCGAGAAGCAGATCAAGAGTTGGCGCCGAGACAAGAAGATCTCACTAGTCGAAGAGCACAATCCGAACTGGATCGACTTGGCTGCAATATGGCTCGGCGAGGACGGCGAGTAACTGGGATGTCCACAAGACTGTGGACTCCGTTGTTAATGGGATTCCTCGCCTTCGCTCGGAATGACGGCTCTTGGCGCTGGTGCGCCTGGCGCCTTGGCTGAGACGACCCCGTTGTTGATGGCGATTCCTCGCGTCGCCCGCAACGACGGCACGGCCGCGAACTCAACGCGCCTAACCCCGCTTCCGCTTGCTCGGCTGCACCCGCCGCGGCTCCCCCTCCGCCTTCGGAAACTGCGGCGGATACGGCGCCTCCCCCTGCCCCTCCCGCTCCTGCCTCGCCACCAACTCCAGCACCGGCTCCAGCGAGTGATGCACGTCGTCGATCGCCGCCGATGCATCGCCGCGCTCGGCGAAGCGCTTCGGCACCGTCACGATCGTAAAGTCGCCCAGCTCCGCCGCCGGTACCTCATCCCACTCCAGCGGACACGACACGCGCGCGTCCGGTGTCGGCCGCACCGAGTACGCCGACGCCACCGTGCGGTCGCGCGCGTTCTGGTTGTAGTCGATGAACACGCCGCGACGCTCTTCCTTCCACCACGCCGTCGTCGCGATCTCCGGCGCCCGGCGCTCCACCTCCCGCCCGATCGCCAGCGCCGACCTTCGCACTTCCTGGAATCCCCACTTCGGCTCGATGCGCACGTTGATGTGGATGCCGCGCGACCCCGATGTCTTCGGATACCCGCGCATCCCGCACGACTCCAGCACGTCCCGCACGATCATCGCGACGTCGCGCACCTGTGCGAATGTCACGTCCGGCGTCGGATCGAGGTCGATCCGCAGCTCATCCGGATGATCGACGTCATGCGCCCGCACCGGCCACGGGTTCAGGTCAATGCACCCCAGGTTAATCGCCCAGATCACGTCCGAAACTTCGTCTGCAACCGCCAGGTCCGCGCTGCGGCCGCTCGGAAACGTGATCGTCGCCGTGTCGATCCACTCCGGATGGTTCGCCGGCGCGCGCTTCTGGAAAAACGGCTCCCCCTCGGCGCCGTCCGGGAAGCGCTTCAGCACCATCGGCCGCCTGTATACGCCCCGCAGCGCCCCTTCTCCGACGGCCAGGTAGTAGTTCACCAGGTCGAGCTTCGTATACCCCGCCTGCGGAAAAAACACCTTGTCGGGGTTCGTAACGGTGACCTCGCGCCCGCCCGCGTCGACCACGATCGGCTTTGGCTTTGGCATGCGATAAGGGTACGGGACGGCGTCAGTACTGGAACACCTTCCGCCACGTCAGGTCGCGAGGATACACGTCCCCGACGCCGAGGAACGAAGCATCGACCTGCGGCTCGACGCCGTACACCAGCGCCCGAAAATACACGTCATTCGCCGACAGCGGCGATCCTGCTTCGATCGGCAACGTCGCGCTGATCTCGAACAAACCGATGACCACGTCAGCGCCTTCCAGCGGCACCGCGCCCGACCCGTCGTCGCCGTACAGCACCCATGCGCCGTCGTCGAACCGCAGCGATACCGTCCAGAACGCCTCGAGATCGTCGTCGACGAACGGCGCATCCGACTCCGGCCCCTTCGCGAACCTCCACTCGTAACGATGATGACCGCCGGTCACAACAAACGAATCGCGCCCCGCACCCATCACCATCGACAGTCGAAGCGCATACGGCGACGGCTGCACTGACGCGTTGTTCGCGTCGAGCCGCGCGTCCGCCTTGTCGACCGTGACCTCGTTGAGAAACCCGAGCGGGATGCGCCCGGGGGCGCCCACCTCGTACACCTTCTCGAGCGTATCGATGCGAAACAAGTACGCACGCGGGTCCGGCGTCGCCGTCGCACTCGCCACAGCAACACCATCCGACGGCGACGTGCGCTCCGGCGAAGCATCACCCGAATCACACCCGACCAGCACCACCGAGAGAAAGCCAAAAACGACAGCCGCAACCCGAAGCATCATGCCTCCAACGTCGCCCTGCCGCCGAAACTTACAACTGCTAACTGAAGACTTAAAACTGGCGGCGCTAGCCGCCGCCAGCCACCTCGCTCACGCCGTACGCATCCATCTGCGACTGGAACGACGCCACGTCGTGCGAGTACACCAGCAAGTCATGCTTCTCGCCCACCCGGTCCTTCACGTGGTCGCGGAGCAACGCCTCCGGCTTGAAGCCCAACTGCTCGAACGTCGAGATCGCGCCCTTCTGGTCGATCGTCATCTGCGCCACCATCTTCTCGATGCCGGCATCAAGCGCCTGCGCGAAGATCGCCTCCGTCAGCGCGCGCCCCAGCCCCTTGCCGCGCATCTCGTCGCTGATCAGCACGCGCAGCTCACCGACGTGCTGCGACCACGGCGCTGTGCTCAGATGCAAACTGCCGTAGCCGTAGATGCGCCCTTCGCGCTCCGCGACGATCGTGTTGATGCGACCGGCGTCGATGTTGTCGAGCCAGTCCGCGATGATGCCCGGGTTCGTGATGTCCGTGCGCAGGAACAGCAGATCGTGCTCCGAAAGCGACTGCGTGAAGTTCAAGAAGGACTCGATCTGCGAACGGTCGAGCATCCGCAGCATGATGTCCGTGCCGTCGGACAGGCGCGATTGCCGGGGCAGTTGCAGCGAGCGCTCGCTGGCGCCGTTCGTCGCTCGATGCGCGCTCATACGGACCGCACCGACAGCCACTCGTTCACCTTCGGCCACAGCCTCACGACGGCGTTCATGCCGGCGACCAGGCTCACGTGCCCTCCCTTCAACACCACGTCCTCCTTGTCCTCGCTGCCCACCAACTGCGTCAGTTCGTGCGTCGCTTCGTACGGGGCGATGTGGTCGTGCTGCGCCATCGTGTTCAGCACAGGCTCCGTCACGCGCTTCAGGTCGACGCGCTGACCGCCGACCTTCAGTTCGCCCTTCATGAGCTTGTTCTCCCACATCAGGTCTTTCGTCGTCTGCCGGAAGCACTCGCCCGGGAACGGGATCTGGTCGCTCGTCCACTTGTTGAACAGACGATAGTGCTTCACGTACTGGTCGTTCCACAGGTTATCCCACAACCGCACGTACGCCACGAGACGGTCCGCCGGCCGCAACAGCTCGAACGACCGATACATCAGCTCCGGCGGGATATTTCCAAGCTGATCGACCACGCGATCGACGTCGAACCAGCGCTTGTCCGTCCACTGCTTGAACAGCCCCATGCGCTCGTAGTTCACCGGCGTCGCGATGGTCACCAGGTTCGCCATCGGCGATTCATCGGCGAGCCCGCGATAGATCAGCGACAACAACCCGCCCATGCAATAGCCGATGAACGACACGTCGTCTTCGCCCGACTCTTCCTGGATCCGCTCGATGCACGCCGGGATCATGTCCTGCGTATAGTCTTCGAGCTTGAGCTTCGAGTCCTCCGGCCGCGGCACGCCCCAGTCGATCATGAACACGTCGTAGCCGCTGCGCAGCAGAAACTCGACGAAGCTTACGCCCGGCGTCAGGTCCAGGATGTACGGCTTGCTGATCAACGACATCACCAGCACGACGGGTATCCGGTACACCTCGTCGCTCATCGGGTGATAGTGGTAGAGCCGCATCGTCCCGCGGCGATAGATGACGTCTTTCGGCGTCATCCCGACGTCCGGCTCGTCGCGCCCCAGCAGCACGTCGATGCCCCGGACGGAGCGCTGGATCGTGCGCTCAACCTCCTTGCGGACGACATCGCCGATGTTTTCCGTGCCAGATGCGGTCTGTGGCGCAGTCATGGTGGGCCTCCGGGCGGGTACCGGAATCGAAGGTGATTCAGCCAGTATGCCACCGGCGAAGGAGCACTGTCAGTAGGAAAGTTCCTAACCCCGAGCGCGGGCTCTAACACGTGGCGCGGGCTTTCGGCCGGCGAGTACCGACGCCTCACCTATCGAGCACGGGCCTAACCCTGGCGCGGGCTTTCAACTCGCGAGTACAGACCCCTCACCTATCGAGCGCGGGCTTTCGGCCCCGCGGCTTCGCTGAAGAACACGTCTATGCGCGGCAGTTCCACCGACGAGCCCGCCCGCTACCCCGTCATCCTGAGCAAGCGCCAGCGCCGCGAAGGATCTCCTCGCACGCCTCTACGACCACCCGACACTCAGAATGCGAGGCCGTGGCGCCGCGGCCCAAGGTCTGGCGCCTTCCACAAACAACCGTGGCGCGGGCTTTCAGCCCGCGAGTCCAAAACACCCGCACGTAACGCGCGGCTAGGCTGAAGAAACGCTAACGCCCAGCGATGCGCCTCCCAGCATCCACCATCCAGCTTCCAGACGCCCTACCGCGCCCCGTTCGCCGCCGCCGCCGTCGGCCGCTTCGTCCGCGCCGGCTTCGCCCGCACCGACGTCCGCGACACCGCGTCGACCAGCGTCATCTGCGCTTCGATGCGACCCAGCGTGTCCTCGATCGCCTTCATCCGCTCGCCCAGCGCCACCAGGTCGCCGTGCGTCGGGATGTTGAACGCCGTGTAGTAGCGCTCCAGCTGATCGGCGATCATCCGCTGCACCGTCAGCGACGCCTCGACCCACGCGTTCATCGACGTCGAAAAAGCATCCGTCCCGAGCACGTCCTTGAAGAACCCGTTCCACTGGCGCTCGGAGTCCGTGATGAACTGCCGCCACATGTCCAGTGGGTTTTGCGTCGTCTCCTCGGCCATGTCGATCTCCTTTCGACGTGCCTCGTCGCTGCTTATCCGCGCGCCGTGCGGGGTTTCTCATCCGTAGCGGCGTCCCCCGCCTGGGGTGCTAACCCTTCCATCGTCTTGCGGAACACGGCCTGGTAGCGCCCGAGCACGTCGATCCAGCTCGTCAGAAAGATGTCGCCCGCATTCGTCAGCGAGTACATCCGCCGCGCCGGACCCGACTCCGACGTGTCCCAGAACGACGACACCATTCCCGCCCGCTCCAGTTGCCGCAGCGTCCGATAGACGGTCCCCGAGTCGAACGACGGCAGCCCCGCCTCATTGAGTTGCTGCGCGAGTTGGTAGCCGTACGCGTTCCAGTTACGCAGGAACGCCAGCAGCGTCGTCGTCAGCATGTCGCCGTGGAGCCGGAATGGCGCTCCGTTTTCGGTGTCGTCGCCGTTCACGCGCTGCTTGTCCTGCTCGCCGCTCTTGCGCTGCGCCATCGTATCACGTCCTTCCAATCGCCTTCGCATGATAGTTATGTCTAGTGTCAGCCTCCGGCGTCCCGCTCTGGGGAGGTCAGCCGTCAAATCGCACTTGACAGCGTATCGCCGCTATGTGTAAGTTACACATATCGACGCGGCGGCGCAAGCCCCGACTAACCCCGGTCTACCTTCAAGGAGGAATCTCATCCCATGGCCAACACCAATAGCAACACCGCAGTGGACAAGTACTTCGAGGCCCTCACCGAGAGCTATGACGCCATCATCGAAGCCATCAAGGCCGGCAACGAGCGCGGCTTCCGCATCTCGAACAACCTGCTCACCGAAGCACAGCGCGGCCAGCGCGAGGCCGTCGACCTCGGCCGCAAGTTCGCCGATGACCCCACCGACGTCTCTGGCTTCTACCGCGCCGTCATGGAGTCGACCACCAAGGCCCAGGGCCGCGCGCTCGAACTCGCCCGCCAGATGTTCGACGAACTCAGCGAGTCGCGCGGCGACACACGCGACGCGATCGAGAAGGTCGTGAAGGCGCAGCGCGCCGCCGGTGAGGCCGCCGTCGAAGCCGCCCGCGACGTCGCCGGCACGACGGCCGACCGCGTCCGCACGGGCGTCGGCCGCATCACGAACCGCGCCGCCGGCACAGCCGAAGAAGTCGCCGACGAGGCCCAGGACACCGCGGCCAAAGTCCGCAAGTCCACCGCCGCCGCAGCAACCGAGTAAACTGCACCCAACAGGCGCCCGAACGAAGAAGGGGCGGAGGCCTAAACCTCCGCCCTTTTCAATTTTTCGCTGATCCTGCAAGCACAGGCACTATGCTCATCTCGCGCCATTCGACGCACGCACCGCAGGTGGAGGATAGGCGCCCCCGCCTGTCCCCTCGCGTAGCGACAGCCCCGTCATCCTGAACAAACGATGCATTCCCGTCATCCTGAGCAAGCGCAGCGCAGTCGAAGGATCTCCTCCCGGCGACCACTCACCGATCGGCCACCGCCTTGGGCATCACACCGGGACGCTCCCGCCTCCCGCTTCCCTTCACGCTCACCGTCATCCTGAACAAGCGGAGCGCGTCGCACGGTCACGAAGTCACGGCCATCACCGACACATCCCGCTTCCCGCCTCCCGCTTCCCTCTACACCGGCTCCCAATACCGCCGCCCCTCCCCGCTCATCACGCGCCCGAACGTCAGCCCCGGAAAATGCGCCGCACCCACCAGCGCTCCCGTGCCCTCGATCTCCCGCGCGAGCGCTTCCTGCGACCGGCGCGCCATCGCCGGGTCGACGTCCCCCGCGCCCGACCACTCCGTCTCCGTCAACTGCACCGGGCACGAGATCGCATCCCCCAGCACGAACGCCCGCGCGTCCCCCGACGACAGCACGAGGCCCGCGTGCCCCGGCGTGTGCCCGGGCATCGCGATCACGTTCACGCCCGGCACGATCGCGTCGCCGTCCTCCTTCGCCTCGAACCGCGACGCGATCGCCTCGCGCACGTCGTGCCGCCCGAAGTCGTTGACCGGCCGCCCCGCCCAAAAGTCCATCTCCGTCTTCGTCAGGTGGTACGTGGCGTTCGGAAACGTCGGCGCCCCGCCGCCGCTCTTCAGCGCCGCCGTGCCCACGTGGTCGAGATGCGAGTGCGTCAAAAACACAGTATCGACGTCACCCGGCTGCACGCCGTTCGCCGCCAGCTCCGCCAGCAACGTGCCGCCCTTGAACACGCCAAGCTCCACGTCGCCCACGCCCGTGTCGATCAGCACCCGACGGTCGCCCGACCGCACGAGGAAGCACGAATACGGAAAGGTCAGATTGCCCGCATGGTCGAGCCACCGATCATGCGCCGTCCACGCTGCCTGCGTGCTCGCCGGAAAATATGCCGTCGCCGGAAACGTCACCGACCCGTCCGACACCACAAGCACATCAAGCTCGCCCACTTGAAACCGATTAGCCATCCCGAACCACACACTCTCTAGACGCGATCTCTAGACGCGATCGAAGCCGGCACCGCAGGTGGAGAACAGCCGCCCCCCGGCTGTTCCCGGAGCGCAGCGACGAACCGAAACGTAGGGACGTAGCTTCAGCTCCGTCCCCGCGCGATGTGCGCGCGGCCGCGCCGCAGGCGCAATCATATCCCGTAGCCACCACTCGTCCAGACGAGCGCACAAAAGAACAACGAACGCGGTCCACAGCCGCGCTCGATCTGAGAACTGACAACTGACAACTGAGGACTTACAACTAAGCCTGCACCGCCCGCAGGTGGAGAACAGCCGCCCTCGGCTGTTCCCGGAGCGCAGCGCCAACCCGAAAAAGTAGCGACGAACCTTCAGGTCCGTCCCCGCGCGCCGTGCGCGGCCGCCGCAGGCGAATCATATCCCCGAAGCACGGCCCACACACGAACGCACCGCGAAAATAACAACGAACGCGGCCCAAACCGCGCCCGCTGCCACTCACTTACAACTGAAAACTAACAACTGACGACTTACAACTAACCCTGCACCCCCGCGAGCAACTTCGCCACCGTGCAGTACACGTCCGGATTGAACGCCATGCCGATGTGCGTCGCCGTCACCTCGCGGTTCAGTTCGTCGTCCTCTTCGACGCACGAGCGCCAGTCGACGACACCGTCTACCTTCGAATAAATCGCGCTGCGCTGGAAGGGCGTCGCGCCAAGCTCTTCTTCTTCCTTCAGCGTCCGCACAAAAGCGCACTCGCACTGCGGCGTAAAACAGTCGCGCGTCACCTGCCGCCGCCGCTCGCGGACGATGTTCGACCGCACAAAGTTGGCCGCCGAAAGCACCAACGGGTGCGCACGCACCTCGCGGAACGGCGAACCCATCGCGATCACCTGCTTGACGATCGTCGGCGAACGATGCGCTGCCGCCCGCGCCAGCATGCCGCCCAGGCTGTGGCCGATGAGCGTTACCGGCATGCCCGTTTCCGTATGTGCCTGCTCGATCGTCATCAGGAGGCGCTGCGTCAGCAACTCCGGACAGTCGACGTTGCGGCCGATGCCCGAGAAGTACGGCCGGTAGCCGATCCGCCGCAGCCAGAGATGCATTTCCGTGAGATAGCGGTCTGAGCCCAGGAACCCCGGCACCAGCACGACCGGCTCGCCGTTGCCGCGCTGGATGCCAAACCCGTAATAGACGGGGGACACCCGCAGTGCTACCCAGTCGAGGGGGAAGAACGCCTCGAGCCAGAGGGGACGGTTCGTGGGCTGATAGCCGGCCGTATCAAGTTCGGCGGTGCGTGTCGTCACGGGTCCCCTCCTCGAGCGCCGCCCCGCCCCTTGCGGCTTGGCGCTATCATCCCGCCCTTACTAGGATATAAGCAAGTCCCGAAGCAGCTATAACACGTTTTTGGCCGTCTCAATCCCGAAGATATTCCAATTCTTCCCCTTCCCTTAATCATCTCACGCCTCCGGGAGGCGTATAATCCGTACTTGTCAAGGTAGCCCTCTCGAGACGCGCCGCTGGAGGCGAAGCACTTCCTATGACCCTGCTGTCCCGCCGCATGAGCGCCGAAGACGCGTGGTTTCTCTACTTCGAGAAGCCCGACGCCCCCCTGCACATTGGCTCTGTTGCCATCTACGAAGGCCAGATCCCCTTCGAAAAGATGTACGCCAGCCTCGATGCCCGTATGCACACCATCCCGCGCTACCGCCAGCGCGCTGTCATCCCTCCGTTCTACGCCGGCCACCCGACGTGGGAAGACGACCCCAGGTTCTCGCTCCACCGTCACCTCAAACTCATCACGCTCGACCCGCCGGGTACCGAGGAGCAGCTCCGCGACCTCTGCAGCGATATGTTCGCGAAGTCGCTCCCGCGCGATCGCCCGCTCTGGGACATCGCCATGATCCAGGGCCTCGAAGGCGACCGCACCGCCATGCTCAGCCGCGTCCACCATTGCCTCGTCGATGGCGTCTCCGGCATCGAACTGCTGCTCGCCGTGTTGGACCTCGTGCCCAACCCCGAGCCTACCCCGCCGCCCGAGCAAGAATGGCGCCCGAAGCAGCCGCCGAACCCGCTCCAGTCGTGGAGCGACGCCATGTTCGAGCAGATGGAGACGAATGTCCGCGCCTTCACCGAGTGGCAGAGCGGACTGCTCGACCCGCGCAGCCAGTTCCGTCAGATGACGGAGTTCCAGCGCGCGATCGAGGTCGCCATCCCGTCTGTGATGCGCCGCGCGCCGTCGACGCCGTGGAACAAGCCGATCAGCGGCAATCGACGCTCCGCCTGGACGTGCATGCAGTTTCACGAGGTGCGCGGCATCCGAAGCGCGCTCGGCGGCACCGTGAACGACGTCATGCTGACGATCCTCGGCGGCGCGCTGGGCCGATACTTGCGCGAACACGGCGTCAACACCGAAGGCATGTCGATTCGCCTCATGATCCCCGTCAACGTCCGCTCAGACAGCGAGCAAGGCGCGCTCGGCAACCGCGTGTCGATGATGCTGCCGCAGATCCCCGTGGGCATCGCGAATCCCGCTGAGCGGCTCCTCGCCGTGCGCGAGCAGATGGAAAACCTCAAGTCCGACAAGCAGGCGGATGCCTTCGAGCAGTTCAGCCGCATGTCAAGGAACATCCCCGCCATGTTCCACGCGCTCGCCGGCATGGGCGGCGTGCCCGCGGGCAACGTGAACCTCGTCTGCACGAACGTCCCGGGGCCGCTGATTCCGCTCTACGCCGTCGGCCACCGTATGATCGCCCACTACCCGATGGTGCCGTTGGCCGGCGATCTCGGCATCGGCGCCGGCATCACCAGCTTCGACAAAGGGCTGTACCTCGGCATCATGGCCGATCCGAATGTCGTCCCCGACGTCGACACGATTCGGCGCTACGCCGACGAAGAGTTCGTGCTCTTGCGCACGCTCGCCCAGGTCGAGCCCAGCGACCTTCCCGACGTCGGCGTCAGCCGCAACGGTAACGGCAATGGCCACACATCACCGTCCCCAGACCCTACCCCCACCCCCGCAATCGAACACGCAGAAGCCCGCGCCTGATCGCCTGCACGCGGATCGTAGGGACGTAGCTTAGCTGCGTCCGATCCCGATCCACACAGCACCGCCCCTGCACCCGAGAACGGCCGGGGCGCGCGCAACTTCGGCATGCCCGCCAAGCCGCAACCGACTGTCCCGCATAACGTCATCCTGAGCGAACGCGAAGGATCCCCTCGCGGCAAACTCGTCGTCCCGCAGCACCCTCCCTGCACGCGGATCGTAGGGACGTAGCTTTAGCTGCGTCCGATCCCGCACACGGAAACGAAATGCGGAGCGCTCCGCGCACCGCGACATTCCCATCTGCGCCATCTGTGTCCATCTGTGGTTACCCAAACACACAAACGCCTTCACCGGATCGTAGGGACGTAGCTTTAGCTGCGTCCGATCCCGCACACGGAAAAACGAAACGCGGAGCGCTCCGCGCACCGCGACATTCCCATCTGCGCCATCTGTGCCCATCTGTGGTTACCCAAAACACACAAGCGCCTTCACCGGATCGTAGGGACGTAGCTTTAGCTGCGTCCGATCCCGCACGCGGAAACGAAATGCGGAGCGCTCCGCGCACCGCGACATTCCCATCTGCGCCATCTGTGCCCATCTGTGGTTACCCAAAACACACAAGCGCCTTCACCGGATCGTAGGGACGTAGCTTTAGCTGCGTCCGATCCCGCACGCGGAAACGAAATGCGGAGCGCTCCGCGCACCGCGACATTCCCATCTGCGCCATCTGTGCCCATCTGT
>JBBDXD010000017.1:11213-15171 GCA_040902535.1 Dehalococcoidia bacterium
TCCGCGCACCGCGACATTCCCATCTGCGCCATCTGTGCCCATCTGTGGTTACCCACAAGAACGGCGTCAGTCGTTAAACCCGTCGATCTCGTACGCCATGATCAGCATGTCATGCGTCCGCCCCTCGTTGTCGATCACGTGATCCGCCAGCAGCGCCTCCGGCCGGAACCCGATGCGCTCGAACGTCGCCCGCGCCCCCCGCTGGTCCGACGTCATCTGCGCCGTGATCTTCTTCAGCCCGATCTCCTTCGCAATGCCGAAGATCTCCTCGACGAGCCGCGCGCCCAACCGGATGCCGCGATAACCCTCGCCGACGATCGTCCGGATCTCACCGACGTGCCGCGTCCACAGCACTTCGTTGTGATGCAGGCTCGCGTACCCCGCGATGTTCTCGCCGTCGTACGCCAGCACCGTCACCGTGCGCCCCGCCTCGACGTTCTTCAACCACTCGTCGATATTCCGCGGATCCGTTATGTCGATGCGCAGGAAGAGCACATCCTGCCGCGGCAGCCCCTGCGCAAACGCGATCAGCTCCTCTCGATGCTCCGGTCCCAGGAGCCGCAACTGCAGGCTCTTGCCGCCGCCGAGCCGCGCCTCGCGTGGATACATCTTTCGATAGCCGATGGGCTGCACATCCGTCGTCATCGCGCCGCTCCTTGGTCCCCGCGAGGGTTCATCCGCTCGCGGCGATCCTATCACAGCTTCGGGTTGGGTGTCAGCGGAATGGCACATTCGGTCGGATCCGTCGCCGAACCGCATCGCAAAGCGCGCTACCGAGCGCTCCGCACCATCTGGCTGATCGCGTTCACATCGCCCGGATACCCCCCGCCCGCGATCCCCACCTGCACGATCGCCGACGCCCATGGCCGCAGCAGCCCGATCAGCTCATCAAAGTCGTCGCCGATCGCTTCCACGATGTTCACCTCCATCGCGTCCGTCTCCGCCTCAATCTGATCGCGAAAACGCTCGCCTTCCGCCGTGAACGTGTCGCCTTCCACCCACCCCTTCGCGCGCATTCCGTCGAGCGCAGCGTCCATCTCCTCGATCGTCCATCCGCGCGTCATCGAGTACGTCTTGAGCGGAATGTGCATGCGCAGCTCCGACATCAGCTGGATCTCGATCGGCCGCACGCCGACGCGCGTCCACACCGCGATGTGACTGTCGCCGCGATGCTCCCGCACCATGTCGCACGACCGCCACAACTGCCCGATCGCGTCGTCCGGCCACGGCAGCGCCCGCAGCCCGCTGAACAGTGGATGCCCCGCGTGCTCCGCGACCGCCAACCCGCGCTGCAACAGTTCGACCGCGCGCTCAACGTCGCGCGCGTCCGGTTCGCCGAGCAACCGCCGCAGCGACGCCGTCGCACCGTCGTATCGCGCCTCAAGCACGTCGTCGCGCTCCGCCGCCGCCCACCCAGCATCGACCGCCGGCACGACGAGCGCCGGACTGAACACGCCAAACGCCGACGCGACCACCATACCGCTCGGCTTCCCTAGCGATGCGCCGCGGCTGCAGAAGTAGCCGCTAGCGCCGTTCATGCCCAGCGCCGTGTATCGCTGATGCGCCTCGGGCGCGAAGTACACGTTCGCCCCGATCGGCTCGCACACGTCCCGCAATGACCTTGTCCGAATGTCCACGCGTCCTCCCTTTGTGACGGGCAGCCTACGCCTCGACGTGGCGTGGCGCCAGACGCCGAGCCCGCCTAATGTAGCTGCGGAGCTTCAGCTCCGCCCCGTGTACTGAACTTCAGGAGCAACGATGAACCAGCGACCCGAACCCGGCGACCTCGACGCGGTAAACGCCCTCATGGATGCCGCCATCGGCGCCGCCCTGCCGATGAAATCCGTCGAGTATTCGAAAGATCGCGTCGTCATGACGATGGAAGTGACGTCCCGCACGCATCAGCCCATGGGCATCCTGCACGGCGGCGCGTCCGTCGTCCTTGCCGAAAGCGCCGCATCGACGGGCGCCGGCCTCAACTGCCCGCCCGGCAAGGTCGCCGTCGGCCAGGAGATCAACGCCAATCACATCCGCCCGAAGCGCTCCGGCACCCTGCGCGCCGTCGCCGAGCCTCTGCACATCGGCCGCACGAGCCAGGTCTGGTCGATCGACATCCGCGACGAAGACGGCAAACTCGTCTGCGTCTCCCGCTGCACCCTCGCCGTCATCGACGCCCCGCCGGAACCTGCGTCATCCTGAACGTGCGTGATCCCTGAAACCTGCGTCATCCTGAGCGAAGCGAAGGATCTCGTCACGGTCTCAGCGTCCTCCTTGGCAGCAAACCTCGCACGCATCCCTCCCCGGCGAAGCCATGCACGCGCGCATCCCGTCATCCTCCACACCGCACCGGCGACCAACAACCAGTGACCAGGCAACCAGATCACGGCCACCACAGCTCCCGCGCCGCCTTCCGCAACTCGTCGCGATGGTCCGGATGCGCGATCGCGATCAACTCCTCCGCACGCTGACGGTGGTTCTTCCCCCACAACCGCGCGACGCCGTGCTCCGTGATCACGTAGTCCGCGTAAAAACGCGGTATCGTCACCAGCGAGCCCGCATCCATCTGCGGCACGATCTTCGATACGCCGCCCCCCATCGCCGTCGATGCCATCAGCGTGATCGCGCGCCCGCGCGGCGAAAACGCGCCCGCAAGATGCATCTCCGGTTGCCCGCCCGTACCGTTGATGATGCGCCCGCCGAACACACTCTCCGAGTTGATCTGCCCCAGCAGATCGACGCTGATCGCGTTGTTGATCCCCACAAACTGGTCGAACTTCGTCAGCGTCCGCGGGTGCAACACGTACTCCGGGTCGTACAACTCGAAGTGCGGGTTGCCGTCGATGATGTCCAGGTCGTTGGGGTCGCAGCCCGTCCACGCTGCTGCCACCGTCTTGCCCGTGTGAATCTCCTTGTGCCGACCCGTGACGATGCCGTCGCGCCACATGCGCGCCAGCCCCGGCCAGCCCAGCTCGGTGTGGATCCCCAGATCCTTCCTGCCGTCGAACGCGCCGAGCCGCGCCATCCCGCGCGATGGCTCGCCCGTGCCGATCTGGATCGTGTCGCCGTCCTTAATCAGCTCTCGCAGGTAGCCGGCGATCGGATAGGCTTCCGGCGGCGGATCGGCGAGCCCGAGCACCCGGCGCGCATCGTCCGGCGAGACCGCAGCCATCACGCCTGAGATAGCCGCAAGGATCTGCAGGTCCGGCAGTTCCGCGCCCAACTGCTTCCACCCGGCGCGACGTTCCGCGTTCTCGATCGCGTCCGTTGCCTTGTCGAACTCCGCCGGCCCGAATGGCGGCTGCTTGAACTCCACGAAATGGTCGATCTCCGACACGTGAATGTAGACGTCGCCGTACACCTGCGGCAGCGTCTTGCTCACCTCCGCGATCACCGTCGGACAGCGCCGCGCGTACGAGCGCTGCACCCAGTGATTGGCGCCGAAGTGGCAATAGCCGCCGCGGTTCGGCGGCGACACGGTGCAAAACGCGACGTCCGGCACGCGCACGTCCTCGCGCTCCTGGTCGTACGCCTTCATCCCCAGCGAAAACAGGTTGGGCAGATACGTCCCGCGCTTCTCATCCGTCACGAAGCGCGCGAAGTCGCCGATGTACAGCTCGAACTCCACTTTGAAGTGCGTCTCGTCGGGAAGGCGCAGCCAGCCCGGGTCCGAAGCGGGCGCCAGCAGCCGCACCGTCACGTCGCGCAGTTCGTCCTTGCGCGCCGCCAGTGCCGCTGGCAACGTCGCAGGCGGGAAGATCGAGAACATCACCGTATCGCCGGACTTGACCGCCTTCACCGCCTCGGCCGCCGTAGTCAGCCGCTGCTGGTAAATCTCCTGCCAGTCCAAATCATCCCTCCCCTCGTGGCCATCGTTGCGACACGGCAACCCCGCCGATTATCGACGAAGCCCGGATACCGAGCCACCAATCGAGCTCGGCCACCAATCGAGCGCGGGCTT
>JBBDXD010000017.1:15181-49047 GCA_040902535.1 Dehalococcoidia bacterium
CCCCCCCCCCGCGGCAATGCACACCAGCCGCAACACGAGCGCAAACTGCGCAGCCGACGAGCGCTCCCCACGCGGCCCACCTCATCCCATCTGTGTCATCTGAGCCATCTGTGGTTCCCGCCGATCACTCACTCGCGCGGCTGCCGCACCAACCCCTCCTGCGCCACCGATGCCACCCGCACGCCCTGCGTGTTGTACATCTGACCCAGGATCAGCGCCCGCGCGTTGTGCGCGGCCGGACTTTCGCTCGTAAACAGCAACCAATCGTCGAATCGCGGCGGATAGTGGAACCACAACGCGTGATCGAGGCTCGCCGACGCGCCCATCGTCCGGCCGATGTTGTGCGGCATGCGCGCCGTCGCGATCAGCCCGCGGTCGCTCGCGTACGTCAACAGCGCCGCGTGCATCACCTCGTCGTCCGGAAAGTCGCCGCGCACGCGCATCCACACTCGCCGCCGCGGGATGCCGTCCGGCCAGTCGGTGCCCCACGGATCGCACGCCCGCATCTCTACCGGGTTGTCACGCCACCACTGCTCCATGCGCATGCCTTCGGGCAGACGGTCGGGCCGGACAAATTCCCATTCCGGCAATCCTTCGGGCAGCGGTACATCGGGCATCGGTTGCTGGTGCGTGATCCCCTCCTCCGGCAGCGCGAAGCTGCTCGAAAGGTTGAAGATCGCCTCGCCCGACTGGTACGCGACCACGTCGCGCGTCGTGAACGTGCGCCCGTCGCGGATCCGATACACGACGTAGCGGATCGGCACGTCGTAACGCCCGGGCCGCAGAAAATACGCGTGTACCGAATGCATCGACCCTTGTTCGACGGTGCGATACGCGGCTACGACGGCCTGCGCCGCGACCAGCCCGCCGAACAGCCGCCGCTCGCCCTCACCCGGATCGCCGAGGAACATGTCGCGGTCCAGCCGGTCCAACTCGAACAGTGAGACGAGTTTGTCGAGGCGCTGTTGCGCTCGACCGGGATCGCTCCGCTCCTCGGTCATCCGCGGCGCCTCCGCATGCCAAAAGAGCCACCGAAGTGACTCTCTCGTCGTCTCACTGTACTTCGAGCGTCCCGCTCATGTCCTGCGTATGGAAGTCGCATCTATAGTCGTAACTCCCGGCAGCTAAGTTGATCGTGATCGTGCCGGTACTGCCGCCATTGATGCGAGCGGGGTCGGAGCACGGCGCATCGCCGCCCGCAGTGCAGAACCCCTCGTCAAAGTCGCCGCTCGCCGCGACGTGCATGTTGTGGATCGCGCCGCCGATGTTGTCGAGCGTGAACGTCACGTCCGTGCCCGCCGCGATCGAGATCGTCGGATTCTCCTCGCCGTCGACGACGAACACGTTGTCATCAAGTTCGATCGTCTGCTCTCCGCCCTCGCCGGGTGGCGGTCCTCCGGGCGGCGGGCCACCTGGCGGCGGCGCCTCCGACGGCCCCGTCGGCCCGCCTTCGACGACCTCGAGCGTGCCCGTCATGTCTTGCGTGTGGAAGTCGCACCGAAAGTCATACGTGCCCGGGGGCAGGTTGAACGTCAGCGTCCCCGACGATCCGCCCGGCATGCGCTCGGGGTCCGAGCACGGCGCTTCCCCCCCGGTCGAACAGAATGCCGCATCGAATCCACCGCTCGCGGCGACATGGACGTTGTGCAGTGCGCCCCCGGCGTTTTCGAGCGGCATCGTCACGTCCACGTTTGCGCCGACCTGGATCGTCGGATTCTCTTCGCCGTCGAACAGAAAGAAGTTATCCTCGAGCGTCAGCACGAAGTCGTCGCCCGGGCCGGGACCGCCATCCGGCGGTTCTTCGCCTTCGTCGACGTGCTCCTCGTAGAACGGCCCCTCGTGTACCTGCGCGTACACCGTCCCGCCGATCAGCAGCCCCGCGACGACCAGCGCGATCGCCGGCACCTGGAGCTTGATCGCCCCCGGGTTGCTCGCGAAGTACCACGCGACGAGCAGGATCAAGATCGCCACCAGCGCAGCGACCGCCGTCGCCGCCTCGTTGCCGATCTCCAGGTAAACGCGCGACAGGCTGTAAATGATCGCCAGTCCAAACGCCACGATGCCGATCGGCACCAGCAGCGCGATCCCGAACCGCTCGTACAGGACGCCGCGCTTGGACTCTTCGGACTCGCTCTCGAGCGCCTCCGCGCGGCGCACCTGCAGGCTGTCAGGGACGATCTCGTCGCCGTGGCTGCGAATGATGCTCACGACGTTCGGTTCTATCGCGTTGTACGTGTCGAGCGCCCGCGCGTCGCGCCACCGCGTCTCCACGGACAGGAGCGTGTCGCCACCCTCCTCGGTCGAGCGCGTCATCGTCATGCGGAGCGAGCCCGGCCGGCGCCGGATTACCGCCCGGTGCCGCTCCAGCTCGGTGAGCAAGCCCTGCGCCCCGCTGGCATCGCCCAGCTTGTCCGCCCGGATGCGTACGAGGGCGGTCTGTACGTACTCCATGCACTCTCACCTGACTGTGATGCGCCGCGAGGCGGCGGATCGGGCCCGAACGCCGGGCAAATAGTACCCCCCAGATTCGTTTGAATCCAGCGTCACAAAGTCGGGCGGCTGATCTCCAGCGCCGTGAATGCGTGAAGCTCGGGCTTCCTTACCTAAGCGCCTGCCGGAGCGCGCTTTCGACCTCGTCCAGCGCCGTCGGGCCCTGGTACTTCGCCACGATCCGCCCGTCCCGCCCCACGACGAACACCCACGGCTCAGACTGTATGCCCCATTCGCGCGTCGCAGGCACGGGATTCTGCACGAACCCCGCCCGCAGGTCGCGCAGCACGTACGGCTCGACGTGGATGAACGTCGCCTCATCGCCGTAGCGCTCCAGCAGCGGGTCCATCACCGTGTCCATCACCGGCGCGCATGTCCGGGTGCGACAGTACGCCGGCGTCGCGAACGCAATGACCAACGGCCGCCCCGTATGCAGCGCCTCCGCGATGGTTATGTCGTGCATCTCCGGCCGCGGCGGGAACGACGAGTCGATATCCTCGATCGCCTCCACCGAGTCAAGCGTCGCTTGCACGCTGGCCGGCGCCGCCTCGCCGATGACCGGTTCGCTGCTGTCCTCCCGCACGTTGAACCGGAACGGCGCCTCTTCGAGCCGGTCCCCGTCTGCCGTGGTCACGAGCGCCTTGAAGCCCCACTCGCCCGCGCGCTCGAACGTCACGTTGGCGACGTACACCCCGCCCGTGCCTGCATCGGTCGGCTCTGGTTCCGGCGCCTGCTCGTCGATATACGACAACTCGATCGGCACGAACCGCGCGTCCGCCGCGAACTTCTCCTCCGGATCGCCGTTCAGGTCGTAAAACCGCAGCACGACGTCGGCGTCCGCTACAAGTTCATCCGATTCGCCGGTAAGGCTCATCACCATCCGGTTCTCCCCGACGACAAGCGAGTCGTTCAGGATCACCGGGAAGACCTCGCCCTCTCCCAGCGTCACGACGCGCGGAAACTCCTCGCCCGCGCTCGATCCGCAGCCAACGCCCACGATGCCCACCGCCAGCACGATCACCCCGATCAGCGTGCCAGCCACGGACCGGCGCATCATCGTTCGGCGCTCAGCGTGCGGCTCGTGCCGAACCAGAACACCGCAACAGCCAGCGCCGTCATCACCGCAACATCAACCCCGACGCCGAAATACCCGCTCGCGTCATCTGCGTAAAGCGCGAGTTGCAGCGCATCCACGCCGTACGAAAGCGGGTTGATGCGTCCCAGCAACTTCAGCCACTCAGGCAGATCGGCCAGCGGGAAGAACGCGCCCGAAAGGAAGAGAAACGGGAACAGCACGAGATTCATTACCAGGTGAAAGCCCTGCATCGACCGGATCCGCGATGCCAGCAGTTGCCCCAGCCCTGAGAGAAATAAATTGAGCGCAAAGATCGCGAACAGCGCCAGCGCCAGCCCCGCTGCCACCCCGTATTGCCACTCGAAGTCGATCGCCGGCACCACCGACGCCACGCCCAGCACCAGCAGCGCCTGCCCCGCCCCGATGATCACCGCGCTCAGCGTCTTGCCGAGCAGGATCACCCGCGTCGAGTGCGGCGATGCCAGCAGCACGTTCAGGATCCCGGAGTCGCGGTCGGCGTAATACGACGCGCTCGAAAACGTCGATGAGAACAGCGCCGTCATCACGATCATCCCGGGCGTCAGAAACGTCACGTAATCGTCGATGTTGTTCGGATCGAGCCCCTCCGAAACGCCCGTGCCAAGGATCGCCAGCAGCATCAACGGAAACAGCACCGACGAGTAGAGCTGCGACCGCGATCGCCGAAACGCGCGCAGGTCGCGCGCAACGAGCGCCGCGATCGCATCGAGCGTGCGCATCATGATGCCGCCCCGCGCTCGTCGACGATGGCGCTCCCGACAAGCTGGAAATACACATCCTCCAGCGTCGAAGGCTCGATGTGTACGCCGGTAATCGCGTCGCCCCACTGCTGAAAGATGCGTGTCAGGAACGCGCTCGCTTCATCGACGGTCACGTGCGTCGTGCGGCCAGCCAGTCGTACATGCCCGACGCCCGGCTGCGCGTCGAGCGCCGCCACCACGGGCGCGGGATCGTCCCGCCACTCGATGCGCACCGCATCGGCGCGAAGATCGCGCTTGAGTTCGGCCGGCGTGCCCTGCTCGACCACCCTGCCGTGGTCGAGCAACGCGACGGTGTCGCAGTAACGCTCCGCTTCGTACACATCGTTCGTCGCGAGCAGCAATGTGCGCCCCGCGCCGTTCGCTTCGCTCAGGTGCTCCCACAGTGCCTGCTTCGAGTCAGGGTCGAGCGCCAACGTCGGCTCGTCGAGCAGGATCGCGTCGGGGCGCGTCACCAGCGCCCGCGCCAGCTCCAGTCGCCGCTTCATACCGCCCGACAACGTCGATGTGAACGACGACGCCCGCTCATCCAGCCCGACGCGCTCCAACAGCTCTGCAACGTCGCGTTGAGCGTCATCGCCACGCAATCCAAAGAGCCGCGCCTGGAGCTGCATCGTCTCGCGCACCGTCATCCCCGCGTCGAGCGACGGCTCCTGGAACACCACGCCGACCCGCGCCCGCATCGCCGCCGATGGCGCGGAACCCAGCAACCGCACATCCCCGCCCTCGGCGACGCGGCGCCCCACCAGCAGCGAGATCAGCGTGCTCTTGCCGGAGCCGTTCGGACCCAGCAGCCCGAAAATCGACCCCCTCGGGACCACCAGCGAAAGCCCGTCGAGCGCAACACGCTCGCCGTAGCTGAACCGAACCTGATCGAACACGATCGCAGGCTCAGAAGCCGTTTCCCGGGGCGTCGAAAGCGTCGCTGTGGACGTGGACAGATGCAATAACAGGCCGCCTGTGAACAGGATAACAAGCGCCCTCCTCTCCACAAACGGACGAAACACTTCGAGTCCCGATACCGACGGGCCCCTCGCTACGATATCCCCGCCGTGAGCCGGCATTGCCAACCGCACCGCAGGTGGAGAACAGCCCCCCGGCTGTTCCGCCGCTAATAAACCGCACCTACAGGGCAACCCCAATCCACACGACGCCAAGGAGAAGGGGCGCATTCACGCGCCCCTGACTGACAACTGCCAACTGCCAACTGACAACTCACAAAAAATACGTCGCGCACACCTCGTCGAGCAGCTCCCGCGAAAGCGCCGGTCGCCGCTCCTCGTATTCGCACGCGTCAACCACCGCCTCGACGACGTCGCGCGGGTGGCAACCGCGCAGTTCGCGTCCCACCGGCTCGTACCACGTGTCGAGCAGATGCGTCACCGACGCATCGTCGTGCGCGATGCCGCGCATCTCGCACTCGCGCCGGAAGATCGCGCGGAACTCGACCTCGGACGGGTTCGGGACCTCCACCTTGTAGCGGATGCGCCGCAGGAACGCCTCGTCCGCCAGTTCCGCCGGCGACAGGTTCGTCGAAAACAACACCAGCACGTCGAACGGCACTTCGATCGTCTGCCCCGTGTGCATCGTCAGGTGGTCGATGCCGCCCTCCAGCGCGACGATCCAGCGGTTCAGCAGTTGCACCGCCGGGATCTGCTGCCGCCCGAAGTCGTCGATGATCAGCGTGCCGCCATTCGCCTTCAGCGGCAACGGCGCCTCGTACACCTTCGTCTGGTCGTCGTAGACCAGTTCCAGGCTCTGCTTCGTCAGTTCTCCGCCTGCCCAGATCATCGGTCGCTGGATGCTGACCCAGCGACCGTCGCTGCGCGACTTGAGCAGCGTGTGCTCGCTCGTCGGATCCTGCTCATCCTCCACCCGCACGTGCTTCGAGGGATCGTACAGGTGCACGATGTGGCCGTGGATCTCCAGCGCGTACGGAATGCGAATCGTTCCGTCGACGACCTTCGCGATCGCCGTGGCGACGCTCGTCTTGCCATTGCCGGAGTTCCCGTGTACCAGCGTCGGTTTCCGCGACGCCGCCGCCCGCCCGATGCGCCGCATCGTCGTCTCCGCGAGCACGAGACCGCCCAGCGCATCCTCGATCTGGTCGCGCGTCACCGCGGCGGCCCGCACCGTCTGCTCGACCGCCTGCTCTACGTACGCCTTCAGCGGCACCGGCGCCGGCCCGACGTAGCCGCTGCGCGAAAGCGCCTGTTCCGCGCGCTCAAGCCCCTTCTGGCTCAACGCATAGAGATAGCCCGTCGGCCCGCCCGTCACGCCGCCCATGATCGCCGCGAGGCTGTCCTGCGATAGCGATTGCATGATCTCGTCAACGACCGGCGGCGAGAGCCGCATGGCATCGCCGAGGTCGTTTCGCGTCATCCGGCCCGCGTAGTACAGAAGCTTGAGCGCGAGGTCGCGCACCAGCCCCTCCTCGAGGCCCAGGTCTTCGACGGTGGTCGGTTCGTGGGCGTGTGCGGGCTGCGGCGAGAGTGCCAGGCTTGTCAAGCTGTCCTCCGTTTCCGGCGCAACGCCGGCGCGTGATCCTGGTACGCCACCCCTGACCGTAGAAACGGCGACAGGCCCCCGCCATTACGGGAAGTCCCCCGCTTCCTCAGGTGGCGCCTCATCGCCGATACTTATCAGCGAGAGGCGGCATCTTGCGTACCCTGCGCGTTGCACTGGCCCAGATCGACACCACCATCGGCGACCTCGAAGGCAACGCCGCCAGGATCGCGGCCTCGATCGACCGCGCCCGCGATCTCGCCGTCGACCTCGTCGCCTTCCCCGAGCTTGCGATCACCGGCTACCCGCCGGAGGACCTGCTGCTTCGCCGCTCATTCGTCACCGACAACCTGGCCGCCCTCGACCGCGTCGCCGCCGCCGTCCACGGCATTACCGCCGTCGTCGGCTTCGTCGATGTGGATGACGACGGCGAGATCTTCAACGCCGCCGCCGTCCTCCACGATCGGCGCATCGTCGGTCGCTATCACAAGCAGTTCCTCCCGAACTACGGAGTCTTCGACGAGAATCGCTACTTCCAGGAAGGCGCCTCGTCGCCCGTCTTCGTCATCGCCGGCGTCGATGTCGGCGTCAACATCTGTGAGGACATCTGGTATCCGACGGGCCCGTCGCGATTGCAGGCGCTCGCCGGCGCCGAGGTCATCGTCAACATCAACGGCTCGCCGTTCCATCGCGGCAAGGTCCAGAACCGCGAAGCCATGATCCGCACGCGCGCCACCGACCACGCCGTCGCCGTCTGCTACGTGAACGCAGTCGGCGGCCAGGATGAACTCGTGTTCGATGGCCAGAGCGTCATCTACGACGAACGCGGCGAATTGCTCGCGCGCGGCGCCGCGTTCCGCGAAGACCTCGTCGTCTGCGACATAGACGTCGAAGGCGTCTTCCAGACGCGGCTGCGCGACCCGCGACGCCGCAAGGAGCGCCGCGAAGAGTTGCGCCACGCCGACGTGCCTCGCATCGCCGTCTCGGCGGCCCCGCTGACCGCCGACAAGCCCGCCGTCTCCCCCCGCATCGCGCCGCTCCTCGAACCGGTCGCCGAGGTCTGGGAGGCGCTCGTGCTCGGCGTCCGCGACTACTTCGGCAAGACGGGCTTCGACACCGCGCTCGTCGCGCTCTCCGGCGGCATCGATTCGTCGCTCGTCGCAGCCATCGCTGCCGAAGCGCTCGGCGGCGACCACGTCGTCGGCGTCTCGATGCCCTCCCGCTTCTCGTCTGAGCACAGCAAGTCCGACGCCCGGGCGCTCGCCGAAAAGATCGGCATGCGTTACATGACGATCCCGATCGAACAGACCTTCTCTTCGACGCTCGAAACGCTGTCGGAAGCCTTCGCGGATACCGAATTTGGCACCGCAGAGGAGAACCTGCAGGCGCGCATTCGCGGCAACATCCTCATGGCGCTCTCGAACAAGTACGGCTGGCTCGTGCTCACGACGGGCAACAAGAGCGAGATGGCCACCGGCTATTCCACGCTCTACGGCGACATGGCCGGCGGCTTCGCCGTCATCAAGGATGTGCCGAAGACGCTGGTCTGGGAGCTCTCGCGCTACCGCAACCGCACCGCCGATCGCGAGATCATCCCCGAGGCCGTCATCACCAAGCCGCCCAGCGCCGAACTGCGCCCCGACCAGCTCGACACCGACTCACTGCCCCCGTACGACGTGCTCGACCCGATCCTTGAGGCCTACGTCGAAGAAGACCGCAGCATCGACGAGATCGTCGCCGCCGGCTTCGATGAAGCGCTCGTCCGCCGCGTCGTGCAGATGGTCGACCGCAACGAGTACAAGCGACGCCAGGCGCCCCCCGGCATCAAGATCACCCCCCGCGCCTTCGGCCGCGACCGCCGCCTCCCCATCGCCAACCGCTATCGCCCCTGACCGAATCCGCCCAACGACCAGCCACCAGGCACGAGCCACCAGCGATCAGCGACCAGCAACCAGGCGACTAACTCCCGTCATCCTGGGCAAGCGCCCCATTCACGTCATCCTGGGCAAGCGTCGCATGACGTCATCCTGAGCAAGCGTCGCATAACGTCATCCTGAGCAAGCGAAGCGCCCCGAAGGATCCCCTCACGGCGACACGACGTCACCTCACGGGCCAATCGCCGCAAGCAAACATCAACCAGCAACCAGCAACCAGCGACCAAACGCCCGTCATCCTGAGCAAGCGAAGCGCAGCGAAGGATCCCCTCGCGGCGATTCGTGCCTCATCTCAAGACAAGCGTCGCATAACGTCATCCTGAGCGAACGCGAAGGATCCCGCATTCGCGGACGCACAACATCATGGAGCGGGCAATACCACCCCCAACCATCTATCCCATCTGCGGACAACCCCAATCTGTGTCATCTGTGGCCATCTGTGGTTCCAACCCCGTCTCTCTGCCACACTCACATATGCCCATCAACGGCCTCATCTTCGACTACGGCGGCGTCCTCTGGGACATGCGCTTCGAAGTCACCCGCCTCCTCGAACGGCAGCACGGCCTCCGCGAGCGTCTCATCCTCGAAACCCTCTACGGCACCGACACCTGGCGAAGGCTCGAAGTCGGCGTCGGCGATCGCGAGCAATGGCTCACCGAGGCGCACTCACTCCTCGAAGCCGAGGCCGGACGCGCCCTGCCGCCGCTCCACCGCCACTGGCGCCAGGAGCAGCAACTCATCCTGCCCAACATCCACCTCATCGAACGACTGCGGCCGCCGTATCGCACGTCGGTGCTCAGCAACGCCGATAACACGCTCATGCGACGTCTCACCGAAGACCACCGCATCCACCACCTGTTCGATGACATCATCTGCTCCGCCGATGTCGGCATGGCAAAGCCCGAGCCGCACATCTATGCACTCGCCGCAAAACGCCTGGGTCTGCCGCCGCAAGAGTGCGTCTTCATCGACGATCTGGAAGCCAACGTGAACGCCGCGCGCGAGGCCGGCATGCACGGCATCTGCTTCCGCATCGATCTCGGACATTCGCTCGAAGAACAACTCGCCGGACTCGGCGTGAGGGTCGCCGCCCCGGGGGCCTAGTTCAGCCGTCCGCCGCGCACCTGCGGTCCTTCGATGGGCAGGCCCAGGCGGTTCATCTCGTCCTGCACCTCTTCCCAGCGCGGGCCGCGGTCCGACTTATTCTCCTGCTCGAACCACCGGAAGAACGCGTACGCGATGAACGACCAGAGGATGATGCTGCCCAGCACCTTCATCACGAATCCCGCGAACTGCTGATCTTCAATGGGCGACAGGCCCCACATGCGCGGCGCGTCCGCGTAGGCGTCGTAGAAGACGCCTGTAGAGAACGTCAGGAACGCGGCCAGCACCGTCGGGATCAGCGACTGCACGAACAGGTACGCCATCTGCAGCGGGTACGACAGGCGTGGCAATTCGTCGAGCGGGCTCAACACCGGCCACCACATGAGAGATGCCGAACTTACGAGCAGGACGTGTACGAACAAATGGAACGCGTGCCCGTCCAGCGCCAGGTTCACGGCCGCAGGCATGTGCGTCACGAGCTGGATCGCGTTGAATGCTGCGAACGCGATCAGCGGATGCGTGATCAACCGCGCGACGGAAAACACGGACTTGTTGCGAAGCGGCATCCTCAACAGCCACGAAGGCGTGCCCCAGATCAACAACGGCGGCGCCACCATCGTGTACACCAGGTGCTGGAACATGTGTACGCTCGCCAGCCGGCTCTCCGAGATCTCGTGGATCGGCCAGCTCGACACGAGGTATATCGCCGCCACGCCCGCCATGAACGACGCCACCTGCACCCACCGTATCCGCATCGCGTCGGACCGTTCGTGCCGCAGCCCGCCCATCGCGAACGCATAGCCCCCGATCAACAGCGCGCAAAGAAAGACGATGTCAGGGTGCCAGTGCCAGTGGATCGACTCGGCGTGGAGCAGGGGGAGCATCGCGGAACCCTCCGCGGCGCGCTCGTGCGCGGCGCGCGTGCGTCAGACCAGGTTGGCGCCAAGCGTGGCCATGACGACCGCAAACAACACGATCGCGCCGAAGAACCCCGTCCCGAACAGCCTCGACAACAGCGGGCTGTCGAACTTCAGGTGCATGAACCACAGTACCACGAGCCCGAATTTCGCCGCCGACAGGACGAGCAGCGTCGTGACGAGCACGCCCTGTGATAGGTCAATGTAATAGAGCGCCACCTCGACGGCCGTGATCATCCCCAGGATCAGTCCGATGACCACGTACTCCGAAGGGCCCGGGTGCGCATCGTGCGCCCGCGCCGGCGCCCGCACGGCGGCCGCCCCTCCGGCTGTCTCCTCCGCCGGCACCGCGAACAACGAGGCGGCGATCAGGATCCCCAGGAGTCCCAGCAACACGAGCGGAATGCCGAACAGCAGCTCCGGGTTCTCCATGTCAGTCCACTCCCGCTATGCCGGCTGGATCAGGTAGATGAGCGTAAAGATCACGATCCAGACAATGTCGACGAAGTGCCAGTACAGCCCTGCCAACTCGACGGCCAACGAATGGTCAGTCGTCAGCTTGCCGCGCCACGAGGCGTCCACCAGCGAGAGCAAGATCAGCACCCCGACGCTCACGTGCGCCCCGTGGAACCCCGTCAACACGAAGAACGTCGTACCGAACAGGTTCTGGTCTAGCGAGAGGCCCTCGTTCCAGAACTCCGTGAACTCAAACGCCTGTCCCGAAAGAAAGGAAATTCCCAGCAGCGCCGTCGCGATGAGCCATACGCGCATCGCCTGCAGATTGCCGCGCTGGATCGCCGCGAGTGCCAGCACCATCGTCAGACTGCTCATCAGCAGCACGAACGAACTGACCGATGTGAACGGAATGTCGTACAGGTCCTCCGGGTACGGGCCCACGACGTTCCGGTCGCGATACAGCAAGAACGCCGCGATGAACGATCCGAAGAACAGGCACTCCGACGCCAGGAACAACCACATCAGCAGCTTCCTGTTGTCGAGCCCTGTGTTCGTGTCGAGCGCGTGTGACTCCCCGGCGGGCGCGTGCATCGCCATCTATCAGTCGCCTCCCACTGGTTCGAGCACCCAGCCGTAGAGTCCAACAAGCCCCACGATCGCCCCGACCGCGATCAGCGGATATGCGTACAACAGCCCGATCGCCACGATCGGTAAGCCCGCGGCGGCGATCAACGGCATGTACGACGGCGCCGGCATGTGGATGTCATGCCCTTCGTCCTCCTCGTGCCCGTCGCCGTGGTCGCCGGTGGCGATCGCCGCGCCCTTTGGCACCGGCACCGGAATGCCCTTCGAGTCTTCGACGTACTTGCGGTGCCAAAATTCATCGATGCTGTGGACGACGGGAATCTTCGCGAAGTTATAGTGCGGCGGCGGCGAAGGGATCGACCATTCCAGCGTCCGGCCGTCCCACGGATCCGGGCCGGACTCCTCGCCGTTCCGTATGCTCATGATGAAATTGATCAGGAACACCAGGATGCCCAGCGCAATCGTGAACGCGCCCAGCGTCGCGATCATGTTCCACAGGTCCCAGCCGTAATCCTCCGGATAGCTCGAGATCCGGCGCGGCATCCCCATCAGCCCCAGGATCATCATCGGCTGGAACGTCAGGTTGAAGCCGATGAACATCAGCCAGAAGTGCACCTGGCCCCACGTCTCACTCAACATCCTGCCGGTGAACTTCGGGAACCAGTAATACACGCCCGCGAACAACCCGAACAGCGCCCCGCCGAACAGCACCTGGTGGAAGTGCGCGACGATGTAATACGTATCTTGCTGCTGGTAATCCGACGGCACCATCGAGTGCGTGACGCCCGTTAATCCGCCGATCGTAAACATCGTGATGAAGCCAAGACAGAACATCACCGGCGTTTTGAAGCTGATCGATCCGCCCCACATCGTCCCCATCCAGTTGAAGATCTTTACCCCCGTCGGCACGGCGATCAGGATCGTCGATATCCCGAACGCCGAATTCGCGATCGATCCCAGTCCTACCGTGTACATGTGGTGCGCCCACACGCCCCAGCTCATGAAGCCGATCGCAACGCCCGAAAACACGACAAACGGATAGCCGAACAGCGGCTTCCGCGAGAACACCGGCAGCACCTCCGACACGATGCCGAACGCCGGCAAGATCAGGATGTACACCTCCGGGTGCCCGAACAGCCAGAACATGTGCTGCCACAGCAGCGGCGAAGCCCCCGCGGCCGGGTTGAAGAAGTTCGCATCGAAGATCCGGTCGAACGTGAGCTGGAACAACGCCACGGCGATAATCGGCATCGCGAAGATCATCAGAAACGACGTCACCAGCGCCATCCACACGAACAGCGGCATCCGCAGCAACGACATCCCCGGCGCCCGCATATTCAACGTCGTCACGATGAAGTTGAATCCGCCCGCCATCGTCGCGATGCCCAGGATCTGCAAGCCCAGCATCCAGTAGTTGATCCCGTCGCCCGGCGAGTACTGGTTCAGCGTCAGCGGCGCATAGCCGAACCAGCCGCCGTCCGGAGCGCCCAGTTCGCCTTCGAAAATGTTGCCGCCGGTGAAGAAGCTCGCATTAAGGAAGATCCCGCCGAACAGGAACGCCCAGTAGCTAAACGCGTTCAGCCGCGGAAACGCCACGTCGCGCGCGCCGATCATCAGCGGCAGCAGCAGGTTGATGAACCCCGTGCTCAGCGGCATGATCACCAGGAAGATCATCGTCGTGCCGTGCATCGTGAAGATGCGGTTATACGAATCCTGGTCCAGGAACGTACCGTTGGGCTGCGCGAGCTGAATCCGAATCAGCAGCGCCTCGATGCCGCCGACCAGGAAGAACACCAACGCCGACACGCAATACAGGATGCCGATGCGCTTGTGATCGACCGTCGTGAGCCAGCTCCAGAGCCCGCTCTCCGAATGCTCGGTCGCGCCGTGCTGGATGGTCCCTGCTGAGACTGCCATGGCTACTCTCCGTTGCTCGCGAGCGGCTCGTCGTCGGCGGCTTCTTGCCGCGCGGCGGCCTGCTGCTCAG
Organism: Dehalococcoidia bacterium; assembly: GCA_040902535.1. Taxonomy (NCBI): domain Bacteria; kingdom Bacillati; phylum Chloroflexota; class Dehalococcoidia; species Dehalococcoidia bacterium. Next base: position 29,032 of record JBBDXD010000017.1, read on the forward strand.
CGACCCACGCATCAAACTCTGCCGGCGGCATCGCGATCACCGTCATCCGCATGGCGTTATGGTCTAACCCGCAGAACTCGGCACATTGCCCTGAGAACTCGCCCGCCTCGTCGGCGCGGAACCACATGTGATTGACGTGGTTCGGGATCGCGTCGATCTTTCCCGCGAGCTTCGGCACCCAGAAACTGTGGTTCACGTCCGTCGAGTGGATCTCGAACGCGACGTCCTGCCCCACCGGTATTCGCAACTCCCCGACCGCCGGCGTCAGCGGCGCGCCGCCCGCGTCGATCTCCGGGTACTCGAAGAGCCACGCCCACTGCACGCCCGTCACCTTCACCTGCAGCGCGTTCTCTGGCTCGCGGGACAGCGTACGGATCCCCTCCACGGTCGGCACGGCGATAACCGCAAGCAGGATGATCGGGATGATCGTCCAGCTCAGCTCGAGCGCCGTGTTGCCGTGGACCTGCTTCGGCAGGCCCGAGTCCCCTGGCTTCCGCCGGAACTTGATGGCGATATACACGATCCCCAGCATCACGATCAGCCCGACGACTAGCGATGGCCACATGACGAGCAGGAAGTCGTCCTTCTGCTGCTGGGCCACCGTGCCGGCAGGGTTAAAGGTGTTCTGCGGGCTGCTGAAGTACTCGCAGCCGCTGAGAAAGAGCGATGAACCGAGCACCAGTGCCAGGGAGCAGATGCGCGCGATCCCGATCCTGCCCATGATCATCGACCTCCGCGCGGCGACGCGCTGCCCTGTCGGTGCGGTCGGGTGGGCAGTGCTTCCGGGAAACAGGTGGGCGAGTCAACGGTCATCGCGAAACCGGGCACTCAGCCTCCCCTTCTCGAATCTGTTGCCGCTCCGGATTATTCCCCCGCGATCCCTCAGGGTCAAGGGTTCGTGAGAATTCCCACAAAACCCCGATCGAATCTAATAAGCCGGCCCCGCCGCTCCCGTCAGCCGGCGATCAATTGGTCCGCCGCGACCGCCACGAACAGAAGCGCCAGATAGTAGATCGACCACTTGAACACGCCCATCGCCGCTCCCGGGCGGTCGTCCGATCGCAGCAGCCACGTCGCCCGCACGAATCCCGCCCCTAGCCCGATCGCGGCAACCGCGTAGATCCAGCCGACCGCCCCCGTCGCGATCAACAGCAGCGACACCGGTACCAGCACGGCGGCGTACCAGAAGATCTGGGTCTTCGTCTCGGCCAGCGTCGCGACGACGGGCAGCATCGGCACCCGCGCCCGCGCGTAGTCGTCGCGATAGCGGATCGAGAGCGCCCAGAAGTGCGGCGGCGTCCAGAAGAACACGATCGCGAACAGCACCACCGCCGGCCATCCGATGTCTCCCGTCACCGCCGCCCATCCGACGAGCGGCGGCACCGCACCCGCCGCGCCCCCAATCACGATGTTCTGCCGCGACGTGCGCTTCAGCCATATCGTGTACACGAAGACGTAGAACACCGTCGCCGAGAGCGCCAGCACGCCCGCCAGCAGGTTCGATGTCGCCACAAGCACCACGAACGCCGCCGCCTCGAGCACCAGCGCGAAGATCAGCGCGTCCCGCGGCTCCATCTTGCCCATCGGCAGCGGCCGCCCCTGCGTCCGGTGCATGATCTCGTCGATGTCCCGGTCGAAATAGCAGTTGATCGCGTTCGCGCCGCCGGCCGCCAGCGTGCCGCCGAACACCGTCGCAAGCACCAGCCACGCCGACGGCATCCCCTGATCGGCGAGGATCATCGCCGGGATCGTCGTGATCAACAGCAGCGAGATGATCCGCGGCTTCGTCAGCGCCACGTACGCGCCGATCGTCTCGCGCCACGTCAGCGGCGCCTTAGCCGCAGCCGTCATTCCGGGATTCAGCGCGCCCATTCAGTCACTTTCTTCGGCGGTGCGGCGAACCCCTCAGCCTCGACGGCGTCTTCGCCCGGCAGATAGTACGACAGTGCGCTGATTGCGACCAACGTGCACCACAGCAGCGCCGCGAACGTCAGGTGCGCCACGACGACGCCCGCCGCCAGTTCCGTCCAGATGTTCGCCGCCCCGATCAACGCCTGCGCGATGAACGCCACCAGCGTAAAGCCCGTTAGTGCGAGCAACAGCGGTTGCCGGCGCCGCTCTTCAAACGCCATGTACGTCACCCCCAGCAGCAGCACGCCCAGCAACCCCGCCACCAGGCGGTGCAGGTAGTGCAGTCCGACCGCGCTGTCGCCGCCCGGCGCCAACGATCCGTTGCAGAGCGGCCAGCCCGAGCACGCCAGCGATGCGTCGGTGCCGGAGATGTACGAACCGAGCACCAGCGTCACGTACGCCACTCCCGCCGATGCCAGCGCCAACCGCGTGAACGGCGATTGCCTCATCGAAGGAAAAGCGTGCAACCCTCGCGATCTGAGCAACGAAATGATCGCCGCCACGATGAGCACCGCCATGAACGCCATCGCCGTCGCCAGGTGGGCCGCCGTGATCTCCGCCGGCAGTTCTCGCTTCACCGTGATGCCGCCGAGAATGATCTGCGCCACCAGCAGCACGCCCGCGCTAAACGCCAGCCAGAAGACGAGCGGGTTGCGCCGCTCCGTCTTGAACGCGAAGTACGTCACCCCCAGGAAGATCACCCCGACGATGCTCGCCGCCGTGCGATGCGAGAACTCGATCAGCGTGTGATAGTTCGCCGGCGGGATGATCTTTCCATGGCACGTCGGCCAGTCAGGGCACCCGAGCCCGGAGTCCGTCGCCCGCACCGTCCCCCCGATAATCACCAGGATGAACGTAGCGACGATCGTCGTGAGCAGCAGCCGTTGGAACCAGCTCATGGGCGCGGCGCCGCCGTGCGGCGCTTCCTCCTCGGGTCGGCGCGAGTGGTGCGGAACGAAGCTAAACCAAGCGTTCGTGCTTCCCTTCACGAATAGCACCGCAGCCTAGGTGGAGCAAGCCGCCAAACTTCAACGAAGGACGGCAGCGGCACAGGTAGCTGCGTGGCGTTAACGACATGGTCGGTTTGACACATTGAGCGCCGAGGCGGAGGTCAGTTTTCTCGGCGGATCTTGCCGTAAAAGGGGTATCTGCTGCGCGGCGACGACAACAGGAATGGCCTCCATGGTGTCCAGCCGCGCGGGAGCTTCACTTTGTCCGATAGGAACATGACTTCGCGTCCTTCGTATCGGCCTTGAGCAGTGTACTTGAGGCCGTAGAGTATCGAGCGATTGCGCGGAAGTATGCCGTGTTTGATTGCCGAAATGTCGTAGGTCATGACCCACGGTTGCTTCAGTCGGTTCACCTCGCGAGCCAATCGCCGATGATCGTCCAGTCCGTAAAGGTTGAGGTACAGATCCTCACCGCTTTCGATGTACGGCGGATCGTAGAACGCGAACGTGTTCTTGCCGAGGCTTGGGAGCGTATCCCTTGTGAAGTCGAGCGCATCCGACTGATAGAGCGTGATGCGGCTGCTATAGCGACCGATCCGCCGAATGCGGGCAACGAGTTCACTCTTGTTGAATCGTGCGTCGATGCCCCACGCGCCGGTCTGGTTCTTTCCGCCGATCACACCACCATCGATGATGCCGGATCGGTTTGTGCGGTTCAGGAACAGGGTCGCATAGCCGAGGTCAGCGAGGTCGGCGGTCTCGCGCTTCTCGCAGACTCCGCGCTGTATCTGCCACTCGGACATCGTTAGCTCGGCGTGCTCGATCCTTCGGCAGAGTTCCTCCGTCTCGTTCAGCACCGTATGCCAGAACGCGAACACCGGTCGGCTCAGATCGTTGATGTGGACGGCGGACGCATATTCGTCGAGTAGGAGCGTTAGGGCTACAGCCGCGCCGCCCGCGAATGGCTCGACGTACTGCACATCCTTGAGGCCATTTTCATCTAGCAGTTGTTTGATCGCGCTGGCAAGACGCCGCTTGCCGCCGGGATAACGCAGAGGCGTGTAGTACGGCATGCCTTGTAGTCTAGGCCAATTTTCCGAATCTGGCCAGCCGCAAAATCTAAGGCGCCCAAACCGCGATCATGTAGGACTGCAAGTTGTTCCAGCCAACCCGCAGATCGACAGGGCCGGGGAAGATCCACTGATTGTGGACGTAAGCGTTCATCAACGGCGTGGATGCAGCAAGGAACGTGTCCTTCGCCGCGGACTTCCTCACGGCCTCCACTTGCTTCTTGTTGAGCTTTTGCAGTGACAGCAAATGGTCGGCGACCTGGTTCATCTTCGCACTGAGGCTCACCTTTTGCGGCGGGAGCGGCGGTAGATTCTTAGCGTCGATGTAGCAGTCCGTGCTCAACTCAACGAACACGCGAAACAACACGCTGACGGCGTTCGACAAGTCTGCGAGCTTCATCCTCCGCAACTCTTTCTCGATCTCAAGACAGCGCGCGTCAGACACGCTGAGCGCGCAGTCCTTTGGAATGAGTTCCGTGCGTGTCTTTGGCAGCTTGACCGACGCCGCGCGCGGTGCCTTGGTTTGTGCGACACCGGTCGTCGCATCGACTCCTCGTCCACTACTGCGAGTCGCCTTCACGAGCGGAAGCTTCTTTGCGTAGGCGACGCGCTGGCCCTTCGTATAGATGTCCGCGACCTTGGTTTTCTGGGATGCCAGATCCTTCGCGACATGCGTCAGTGCCGCCGCGACTTTTTTCTCGTTCGCAAGCAGCATGAGCGTGCCATTTTGGACTTCGACGCCCATCCTCTCTCGAAACTCCGGCGTGCCCAGCAATCGCCTCAAGCTCGTGGCCGGTACGCGAGCGCGCTCAGCAGCCGTGATCGCCCCCCGGCTCTCAAGGAAGTCGAGGGCTTGCAAGTGGATCTCCGGCTTCCCTGTGCGCGTCTTGTAGCGATTCGACTCCTCGGAACCCCATTTGACTAGGCCCGCGCCGCCTTGCTCCCCGGTGTGCCGAAGCTCGATCCAATGCGCTGCGGCGTCGCGGCTCGTCACGACTTCGCAGGCAATCGACTGGATCGGATCGTTCTGATATTGCTGGCTCAGCTTGCGCACCGCCGCGAGCACTTGCTTGGTCGCGACATCGGCGATCAGTTCTGGATTCTCCAGCACTCTCACAGCAGTCAGGCGTCGATTCCCTTCGAGCACGATGTGCCTACCGGGGTTGCCGTCGGCCGGCATCACGATCGGTAGTTCCGACGGATTCAACCCGTACTCCTGGATATCGCTGGCCAGCTTTATGAGCTTTCGGCCCTGCGCCGCTGCTATGCCTTTGATCGCCTCGTTCTGCCCGGTGCTCGGCTGTCGAATGCGCGGGTTCTGAGTGTCTATCAACAGGTCAGCGGGTCGGATGTTGTCGCTCATACGGGTGGTTCCTCCGGCGGGGAGTATAGATCAGATGAAATGAAACGACGGGAGCATCTTCATGAACGTCCCGCCGGTCTCTAGCCATAGTAGCGCTCGGAGTATTCAATCGCAGCGACGCGTTGGACACGTTCGCCTGCCGCCACCCACCCCCTGCCTAAACCGCCGCAACGGCGAAAACACCAACCACAACCCCGCGACGTTGATCCCCACGCACGAGATCAACAACCCCTCTCGCAACCCGGCCGCCTCCGCCGTCACGCCCGCGACCAGCGCACCCAGCGGCCGCAGCCCCAGGCTGGCGAACAGGAACACAGCGTTCACGCGCCCCAGCTGCTCCTCAGGCGTCACCGTCTGCCGCAGGCTCACCGCTTCGATGTTGTGGATCGACCACAGCACGTCGCCGATGCCCTGCTCGCACGCCAGCATCGACAGCGCGAGCCAGGCCGGCCCGCCGGCGACCGGCGTCAGGAACGACAGGCCGGCCGCCATCACGTACGTCGTCGTGATGCTGCGCCCGAGCCCCATCCCGCGCGCCAACGGTGACGCGAGCGCCGCCCCGAAGATCGACCCCGCGCCGCCCGCCGCCAGCAACAGTCCCAGCGTCAGCGCCGAAAATCCAAGCCCGTCGATCACCCACAGCCCGTACAGCGTGACGATGAAGCCGCTGAAGAAGCTGTACGTCGCCACCATCGCCAGGATCGCGCGCAGCACCGGCTGTTCGACGGCCGTCCGGAATCCCTCGAGCGCCTCCACGACCGCCGACCGCCGCTTCACCGCCGGTCGCGTTGCCGGGATCCGCACCCGCGCGAGAAACACGCCCGACACCAGGAACGTCAGCGCGTCGACGAGCATCGCGACCGGCGCCGTCGCCGCCTGCACGATCCCGCCGCCAATCGCCGGGCCGGCGCTCGCCGCGACCGAATCGCTCATGCCCAGCGCGCTGTTCGCGTCGACCAGGCGCTCCTTCGGCACGACGTCCGGCACGGTCGAAGAAAACGCCACGCTGAACGCCACGCCCAGACAACCCGTCACGAACGCTACGGCGTAGAGCTGCTCCACGCGCAGTTCGCCCGACACGGCGACGACCGGCACCGAGATCAGCGCCGCGAAGCGCCCCGCATCTGCGAAGATCATCACCGGTATGCGCGGCAACCGGTCGACCCACACGCCGGCGAGGATCGCGACCAGCAGCACCGGCACGCTCGATGACGCCGCCAGCACCCCCATCTGGCGCGGCGAAGCGTCGAGGTAGACCAGCGCCGTCAGCGAGAGCGCGCCGAACGTCGTGCCGAAGTGCGACACCGTGCTGGCCGCCCAGAGATTGCGGAAGGGACCACGTTTCCAGAGAACGTCGGGAAATACGCGCGCGTCGCGCAGAAACCTCATCGGGCACCTCGATGCAAATGCAAAAGCCACGGTCGCTTGCCCGTGGCTCAGGTGCTCCGACGCAGCGGACTACGTCTCAGTCTCTCCGTGCGGACGGCCCGGCAGGCAAGCGCGTTCGAGTGCTCGATGAGACCAAGCAACGCATCGCGCTTACCTCCTTTCCGTCCTTGGCTCGCGCGACCGCCGCGCGACGTCCGTGCTCCATCCAACGACAGCCGCCCGCCGAAGTCAAGACGAATCAGCTCGCGACGAGAACCGCAAACCCGGCGCATCGCACAGGTGCCCGCGAGTGACATCAACACCGTCGATGCAGACCGCGACCGGCGTACCATCTCCCCATGACCAACGCCGTGCGCCGCCATCCATCTGCGTCCATCTGTGACAAACCCCGTCCACGCGCCGTCATCAATCTGTGCCCATCTGTGGCAACCCACCCCTCATCCATCTGTGCCAATCTGCGCCCATCTGTGGAAAACCCCCACGCAACGCACTCAATCAAACCGGACAATCAAGTTCAGCTTCCGATCGTCCCGATGCGCAGACAAAAAATGCAAACAATCAAGATTTGATCGTCCGCCCACCGCGGCTATCATCAAACTCCGCCGATCGGCGCATCAAGTAACAAGAAGGAGCAGCCACCATGGCCGCCACAGGCAAAGCCGCAGTCTTCCTCGGCCCCGGCAAGGGCTACGAGATCCAGGAGTTCGACATCCCGACGCCCGAGCCCGGCGGCATCGTCATCAAGGTCGCCATGGGCGGCATCTGCGGCTCCGACCTGCACATCTGGCGCGGCGACTCACCCATCTTCGCCATGATGGCCGGCAACGTCGCCGGCCACGAGATGACCGGCCGCGTCCACACCCTCGGCGCCGACGTCAAGACCGACTCGCTCGGCCGCCCGCTCAAGGAAGGCGATCGCGTCGCCTACGCGTACTTCTACCCGTGCAACCGCTGCTACCAGTGCAACCGCGCCGAGTTCGCCGCCTGCCCGAACAAGCTGCTCACCATGGGCCCCAGCCCCGTCAGCAAGTTCAGCGGCGCCTACGGCGAGTACTACTACCTCAAGCCCGGCGGCTGGATCTTCAAGGTCCCGGACGAAGTCACCGACGAGATGGCCACGCCCGTGAACTGTGCGCTCTCACAGGTGACGTACGGCCTCTCGAAGGCCGGCTTGCGCTACGGCGATACGCTCGTCGTGCAGGGCGCCGGCGGCCTCGGCCTCAACGCCATCGCCGTCGCGAAGGAAATGGGCGCCGACGCGGTCATCGCCATCGATGGCATCCCGAACCGCCTCGAACTCGCCATGCGTTTCGGCGCCGATGCCGTCATCGACATCAACGACCACCCGACGCCAATGGACCGCATCACGAAGGTCAAGCAACTCACGCAAAACCGCGGCGCCGATATCGTCGCGGAGTTCGTCGGCATACCGGCGGTCGTGCCCGAGGGCATCCAGATGCTCCGCGAAGGCGGCACCTACCTCGAGATCGGCAACATCTCCGTCGGCCGCACGGCCGAGATCGATCCGTCGCAACTCGTCTGGGGCACCAAGCGCATCCAGGGCGTGATCATGTACGACCCGTGGGTCATCCCCGAGGCGCTCGACTTCCTCGTCCGCACGCGCGAGAAGTACCCGCACGGCGACGTCGTCTCGCACAAGTTCAAGCTCGAAGACATCAACACCGCCTTCGAAAACAGCGAATGGGCGAAGGAAGGCCAAACGACGAAGGTCAATCGCGCCGTTATCGCCATGTAAGCCGCCAAAGACGAGCGCGGGCTTTCAGCCCGCGCGCTATCTTTCAGAAACTCTGTGCCTCTGTGCCTCCGTGGTGAACCCGGCCCGCGCGCTACACGACTCTGCGAACCCGGCCGCCGCGCTACTCGCCCGATGACGACTCGCCGCCCGCGTCACCGCCTCCGGGAGCGATCACGAACTGCTCGACCTTGTCCTCGGCGTACAGCCCAGCGAAGTTGTTGCAGTCGTACTCCACCTGGATCACCCGCCCATCCTTGATCCAAAGCGCGACGCCCGCCTCGGAGTCGTCGGTGTTCGTGTCGAACACCGCCACGTAGTCCGCCTCCAGCACGAGCGCGCGGCTGGTGGGCCTGTACACCGCGACGATGCGTGGCTCCTCGCCCAGCGCCTCGGCGTAGATATCACTCATTACCTCGGGCCGCACCCACACCAGTTCGCATTGGAGCACCGGGTACGACTCGACTTCCTGCCCGACGTCCTCGTTCTCGCGGCAGACCGGCGGCGAAGGCGCGTCCTCCGCCTCCTCGACGCAGCCGAGGTGCTGATAGCCCGTCAAGCCCGCAAGCTCTATCGCCTCCAGCCGTAGCGCCGTGTTCAGCGTGTTGTCGAGTTCCGGGATACCCGTCGCTACCGTATCGGGGTCATCCGCCGATGGCGTGCGGACGGTGGTCTCCGTCCCGTCGCCGTTACATGCCGCCGCCATCACTGCGAGCATCGCACCCGCGAGCATCATCGTTAGTCGCATCGCTTCTTCCCGAGCATCTGCTAGCTGCCGTCCCGGCGCCCGCAGGATTATAGACGAAGCCCCTCGTCCGAGGGGCTCCAGTTCGGTGCGCTTTAAGCTTCGCCCTACTCCGGCAGCGCCGCCGCGGCCGCGCCGACGAGGCGCTTCTCTTCCGCCTCTTCTTCCTCGCCCGGATACGCCCGCTTCTTCAGCAACTCGCGCGGCGGGTCGATGTAGATGGCGCCCCAGCCGCACGCATCTTCGCACAGGCGGCAACCCGTGCACTTCTTCTCGTTCAGCACGGCCACCCCGAAGAAGTCGCCCACCAGGCGGTCCGTATCGCCCAGGCTCAGCGCGTCGAACGGGCAGATCTGGATGCACAGCTCGCAGCCGCTGCCGATACAGTTGTCCTCGACGACGATCGCCTTCGGCCATTCCTTGCGCGGGAACGTCCGGCAGACATCGCCCACCGTGTCAAGGATCGCCTCCGGCGGGCACACCACGCCGCACGCGCCGCAGTCGATGCACAGCGTCGGGTCGATGACGTGTACGACGTTGCGCGTGCCCGTGATCGCGTCCGTCGGACAGCGCTTCGTACACGCCGTACAGCCGATGCACGTATCGATGATCGTGTAGGACACTCGCTGCTCCTTTGGCGCCCCGGGCGCCGTCAACCGTCCTCAACGCGACCCGTCGCCTCGCGCGGCGCCGAACATCACTCGCCGATCGTACGGACGCAACTCTGATGGCGCCAGGCGCCATCCGCCGATCGTAGGGACGCACCTCTTACGGCGTCCCAAGCGTCATAACGCCGATCGTAGGGACGTAGCTTTAGCTGCGTCCGAGGTGCGCCAGCGCCCGATTTTCGAAGCTATCGCTTCTCAAATCACCTCCATCGAGTATAGGTGCCGCCCCAAAGCACGGGCAAGACGCCGAATCTGATGCCCCCGAATTTTGGGCATGCAAGCCTGCCGTCAGCCCGGCCGCCCGCCACGTTCCTCCCGTTCGACAATCCGGTACACCACCGTCCCCTGCGCCAACAACTTCCCCGCGCCGTTCGTCACACGCACGTCCGAGTAGATGATCTCCTTGCCGCGCTTCAGCACGCGCCCCTCCGCGAAGATATCCTCGCCGATCGCGCCGGCCAGGTAGTTGACGTTGATCCCCACCGTCGAGCCGAAGTACTTCGGCGTCGCGATCTCCGCCGTCGTCCACGCCGCCATCGCGCCCGTCGTATCGATCAGCGACGAGATCGCGCCGCCGTGCAGCGCCTTCGCCGCCGTGCTGTTTTCGTCCTGGTAATGCATCTTGAGCCGCGCCCAGCCCTCGCCCGCGTCGACGAATTCCATGCCCAGGTGCTTCATGAACGGAGTCAGCGCGATCACCTTCGACATGCGCTCGTTGTTCGCGTTGGCGGCGTCCGTCGTCACGATCGTCCCTCCGTGCACGTGCGAGGATCGAGCAACATCAAACCCATCTGTTCCATCTGTTCCATCTGCGGATAACCCCCGTGCGCCCGTGCCCGCTGCTCACGTCGCGGCCGCCGACGCGCTGAACTGCGGTATCACGTGCTCGCCGAACCGTCGCAGCGACTCCATGATCGCGTCGTGCGACGTGCCGCCCGCCTGCACGAGCACGATCAGCTGGTCGATGCCCTGCGCCGCGTAGTGCCGCGCGATCTGCGCGCATTTCTCCGGTCCGCCGATGCACAGCACCCCGTCGTCCGCCATCCGCGCGATGTCGACGTCCTGCCCCGCGCCCTGCTCGAACTGCTCCCCGTACCAGCGATACGATTCCGATCCCGATTGCGCCCACAACGCGTAGAGCTGGTTCGTCGCGCGCACGTACCACTCCGCGCCCGGCCCGCCCGTCTCCAACGCGTCGCGGTCGTCGCGGCCGCAGTGCATGAGCGTGAAGCCGGCGAACCGGTCATTGACGAACGCACCCACAGGCTCGCACTTCGCGATGCCTTCATGGTACCTGTCGATCTTCTCGTTCAGCGCCACCGGATCCGTATAGCTGAAGTGCAGGAACCCCAGCCCGCGCTCCGCCGCGAGGAACGCCGACGATGGCTGCGTGCCCGCCATCCACATCGGCGGGTGCGGCTGCTGCAGCGGCTTCGGCTGCACGTTGCGCGGCGGGATCTTCATCAACGGCGAGTCCCACGAGAACTCGTCCTGCGTCCACATCTTCGGGATCATCCGCACCGCTTCGTCCCACTCGTCGCGCGATCGCTCCGGGTCGACGCCGAACGCCTGCATTTCGTACGCCGTCGCCGAGCGCCCCGTGCCGAATTCGAGCCGCCCGCTGCTCACGATGTCCAGCGTCGCAGCGCGCTCTGCCGCGCGGATCGGATGGTTGTATCCGAACGGCAGCAAGCACACCCCCTGCCCGATCCTGATCCGCGACGTGTGCTGGCTCACCGCCGCCAGAAACACCTCAGGCGCCGACGACAGCGAAAACTCCCCCAGAAAGTGATGCTCGACGCACCACACGCAGTCGAATCCCACCTCCTCCGCCAGCTTGATCTGTTCGAGCGCCTCGGCGAACACGCCCTGCTGCCCGCGCTCGCCCCACGGTTGTGTCTTCTCGATCTCGTACAACAGTCCGAACTTCATCGATCAGTTCTCCGATCCGTTCACGGGATCAACGCGACGTGGATCGCCTGCTCGCCCGCCACCGTCCCCGCGAGCAGCGCGAGTCCATGCTCCGCCTCCGCCAGCGGCAACGTGTGCGTGTGCATCCGTTCGAGCGGGTACTTCCCCGACTCGATCAGTCGCGCCGCCGCCTCGTACGCCGGCCAGTCGACGCCGAACGCGCCCTGCAACGTCAGCTCTTTCCCGACGATCTTGTCGCTGATGAAGTTCGGCACTGGAGTCGGCCCCTTCGTCCCGCCAAGCACCACGCGCCCGCCCCGCCGCGCCAGGTCGATCGCCTGCGTCACCGCTTCGACAGCGTACGCCGTCACGTCGACGACAACGTCAGCCATTCCGCCCCCCGTGATCTCGCGCACGCGCGCCACGACGTTCTCGCGCTCGACATCGATCGCATGGTGCGCGCCGAACTCGCGCGCCAGCTCGAGTTTACGCTCGTCGCGCGACAACCCCGTGACGATGATGCAGCCCGCCCCCGCCTCGCGTGCGGCGATAACGCACGCCAACCCCCGCTGCCCCGGCCCCAGCACCACGATCGTCTCGCCGACGCGCAGCCGCGGCATGTCGACGGCCCAGCGAAAGCCCGCCCCGAGCGGGTTGAACAGCACCGCGATTTCCGGCGCGAGGTCTTGTGACATGCGATGCACCAGCGAGTGAGGATCGAGGTACATGTACTGGGCGTACCCGCCCCACAGAGACGGCGGCACCGCGACCGGCTTGTACCCGTACGCCGACATCGCCCCGGTGCCCCGGCACAGGCGATACCGCCCCTGCACGCACTCCAGGCAATAGCCGCACGGCAGCAGCGTCTCCACCGCCACGCGATCCCCCCGCTTCACGCGCCAGCGCCGGCTCGCCTCGTCGCCGATCTCTTCGATGATGCCTACTGGCTCGTGCCCCGGGATCACCGGCATCGGCACCGGCAGCGCGCCCTCGAACTGCTCGTAGTCGCTGCCGCAGATGCCGCACGCCTCGACGCGCAGCAACGCGTCCTCCGCGCCGATCGCCGGCAACGGAAACTCCGCCACCCGCAGATCGCGCGGCGCGTACTGCACCATCGCCCGTGCTGTCGCTGTCATGCACTCCTCAGTTCGCTGCGACCGAACCCATCGGCGCCGCACGTCCGCTATACAGCCTGATGCCCATTCCGTCTAGCCGTGCCTGCCATCGGGCTGTGCCATACGCCGCAACCGGCGTACGATGCCGTGCGGACGAAGCGAAGGAGTCAACCATGGCATCCGTCCCCGAAACCGTCGCCGCCTACATCGCCGCGTGGAGTGAGACGGACGACGCCAAACGCCGGGCCCTCATCGAACAAGCGTGGGCCGAAGACGGCCTCTACGTCGATCCCGCCGCCGAAGGCCGCGGCCGCGATGCCCTCGCGCAGATCATCGCCGGCTTCCACGCCCAGGCGCCCGGCGGCCGCATCGACGTCGCGAGCGGCATCGATCAACACCACAACCAGGTGCGTTTCGCATGGAACTTCGTGCAGGCCGATGGTAAGACGGCCATCGAAGGCATCGATGTCGGCGAGCTCGCCGAGGACGGACGGCTCGCGCGGATCGTTGGCTTCTGGGGCGCCCCGCCGGCGAAGGCGTAATACACGTCATGCGACGCTCGGTCGTGCTGATTCAGGACAGCGTCGCCGACCTCGTCGAAGAGGCGCGCCTCGCCGAAGAAGCAGGCTTCGATGCCGTCTGGCTCACGGACTTCTACAACCGCGACGCCTTCGTCCGCATGGCCATGGTCGGACAGGCCACGTCGCGCATCAGCGTCGCGAGCGGCATCGCGTACGCGTTCGCGCGATCGCCCGTGATGACCGCCGCCGCGGCCGCCGACCTCGACGAGATCACCGGCGGCCGCATCATCCTCGGTCTCGGCACCGGCACGAAACGCATGCAGGAATCGTGGTATGGCCTGACGTTCGAGTCGCCCGCGCCCAAAGCCGCCGAAGTCGTGCGCCTCCTCCGGACGCTCTGGTCGGCGCAGGGCAACCGCCCGCTCAAGTTCGATGGCCGCTTCTACAACATCGCCATCGATCTTTTCGGACGACCGGGCCGCGTCCGCGACCGCATCCCCGTCTACCTCGCCGGCGTCAACCGCATCATGGTGCGCACCGCCGGCGAAGTCGCCGACGGCCTCGTCGGCCATCCACTGTACTCGCGCCGCTATCTCGCCGAAACCGTGCGGCCCGCGATCGCCGAAGGCCTCCGCCGTTCCGATCGCGACGCGTCGACGTTCGACGTCGCTGGCTACGTGATCACGTCGGTCGCCGAAGATGAAGCGATGGCGCGCGACGAAGCGCGCCGCCAGATCGCGTTCTATGCGACCGCGCTCACCTACAAGGGGATCATGGATCTGCACGGCTGGGAGGCGCAGGGGCAGACGATCCGCGATGCATTCAAGAAGTTCGACGTGGCCGCGATGACCGGCGCCGTCTCCGACGACATGGTGGACGCCATCGCCGTCACCGGCACGCCCGGCTCATGCCGCGCGCAACTCGCCCGCTACGAAGGCCTTCTCGACCACGCGCTCCTCTACCCGCCGACCTTCGGCACAAAACCCGACCGCGTCCGCGAAAACTACGGCCTCATCCGTGAAACCTTCGGCGCCACGTCCAGGTCGTAGGGACGAACCTCCAGTAACGCCATCCAGAGGATGCATCTCGAATGAAGCAGTTCAACGGCCGCGTAAAACGCGTCTTGGTTTACGGCTTGGACGACTGGATCGGTCTATGGGTGTTTCTTGAGGAGGCTGAGAAATCCACCCCTCTCCCCGCGGACATCCGCGAGCACGTTCTGGACGACATACAGCTTTTGATGTCTTGCGGACTCATCGAAGTCGGTGACGTGGAAAGTCGCGGATTCATACCATGGAATGAATCAATTCAGCAGGCGCGTCAGGAAATTCTTCGACGGTGGCACCAACTGGGGAGGGATCCGGCTGAAGGCGACGTGGCCTCATTCAAGCTGACCTCGCGAGGAAAACTCATCGCTCAAGCCCTGCTTGAAAGCGGTGAGGACCTCGGGTTCATCGAAGAATAGGCCAACCATTTTCGCCGGGAGTGCGCCGCCCGTTTGCCACTCCGCTGGCGCGATGGGCGCATCCTTCTCGCGTCGCGCGCGGGAGTCGGTCAGCACTATTCGGTGAAGGACTGTATTTGGCGTCTGTTGTCTGTTGTCGCCGTCAGTACACGTCCCGCACATCAAATCGCGGCCCGTCCTTGCACACGAGCTTCATTGCGCGGCCACCGCGCCGCCGCACTTCGACGGCGCAGCCGTAGCAGATGCCCGTGCCGCAGCCCATGCGCTCCTCGAGCAGCACCTGTACCGGGCGCCGTACGCGCGACTTGCGTGCCACATCGGCCATCGACCGGAACATCGGCGTCGGTCCGCAGGCGAACGCCTGGTCGCACCACTCCAGCAACTCGCCGAAGGCCTCGGTCGCCAGGCCCTTGCGCCCCGCCGAACCGTCATCGGTCGTCACGACGACCTCCACTTCACGCGGCAACAGCCGCGACGGAAACACATGCTCGGCAGAACGGCCGCCGATCACCATCGTCACGCTCTTGCCCGCCGCGACCGCGTCCTCCGCGAGCCACACCAGCGGCGCGACCCCGATGCCGCCCGCGACGAGCAGCACGTTATGCGCCGCTCGATCGATCTCGTAGCCGACCCCGAGCGGCCCCCAGCAGTACACGCGTTCACCGGGCTTGCGACGCGCCAGCCACGCCGTGCCCCGCCCCACCACGTCGTACAGGATCGACCACTCGACTCCATCCGCCGCCTGCCGCACGCGGTGATAACTCATCGGCCGCGGCAGCAACGGATCGTCGGCGCGCCCCAAACCGCCGTCGGCGTACGCCGCATCGTCTGAGCAGCGCAGCATCAAGAACTGACCCGCGTACGCGCCGTGCGCCAGCTCCGGCGCGCGAAACCACGTGATGTACGTCTCGCCGTACAACCGCTCGTTCGACACAACCTCTGCGTAACCAATGTTCAACGCACTACCACAACACGAGCGCGGGCTTTCAGCCCGCGCGCATCACCCGCACAACCATCAATCATGCCGCACCACCACCATCCGCGCACCCCTCGAGCGCCCCTCTCCGCTAGACGGAGAGGGGCCGGGGGTGAGGTTCTCACGCCCGCCAATCACAAACCAGCGTCCCACTCCACCTGAGCGCGGGCTCTCAGCCTGCGCCAATCACCCGCACAACCATCAATCATGCCGCACCACCACCATCGCGCACCCCTCGAGCGCCCCTCTCCGCTAGACGGAGAGGGGCCGGGGGTGAGGTCCCCTCACACCGACCGGTACTCCGGAAACGGCTTCACCTGGTACGCCGTCGCACCGTCCCGCTGCTGGCTCGCCACCAGCGCCTCGACCGCCGCGCGCGCCGTATCGATGCTTGTGAAGCACGGTATGCGCTTCTCGCTCGCCGCCCGCCGGATATAGAAGCCGTCACGCAACGTGCCCGTAAACCGCCCTTCCGGTGTGTTGATCACGCACGTCACCGAGCCGTCGTTGATCACGTCCACGACGTTCGGGTGGCCTTCGTTCAAACGCTTCGTCACCTGCTCGACGGCCAACCCCAGCGCGCGGATCATCGTCGCCGTGCCCTCCGTCGCGTACAAACGAAAGCCCGCATCGTGCAGTTGGTGGACCAGCGGCAGCATCTCCGCTTTCTGCCGGTCGGCGACCGAAATCAGCACCCCGCCCGGCTTCAACGCCAGGTCTGCCGACATCAGCGCCTTCAGCAATGCCGACGGAAAGTTGTCGTCGATGCCCATCACTTCGCCCGTGGACTTCATCTCCGGCCCCAGGTACGTGTCGACGCCGATCAGTTTCGACATCGAGAACACAGGCGCCTTCACCGCCACCAGATGCTGCCGCGGCCAGAGACCGCCCTCGTATCCTTGCTCCGCCAGCGACTTCCCCAGCATGACGTTCACCGCCGCCTGCACCATCGGCACGCCGGTCACCTTCGAGAGGAACGGCACTGTGCGCGAACCGCGCGGGTTCACCTCCAGCACGTAGATATCCGAAGCCCCCGACCGCGACAGATCGTCCGAAGGCATGATCACGTACTGCACGTTCATCAGCCCGCGCACATCCAGCGCCAGCCCAATGCGCGTCGTGTAGTCGACGATCGTATCGACTTCCTCGGTCGTCAGGTGTACACCCGGATACACCGCCATCGAGTCACCCGAATGCACCCCCGCCCGCTCGATGTGCTCCATGATGCCCGGGATCAGCACGCGCTCGCCGTCGCAGATGCCGTCCACTTCGACCTCTTTGCCTTCGAGGTACTTGTCGATCAGGATCGGCTTGCCCTCCGCCGCCTCCGCGGCGTGCTGCACGAACCGCACCAATTCCGTCGGGTTCTGCGCGATCTCCATCGCCCGCCCGCCGAGCACGTAGCTCGGGCGCACCAGCACCGGATAACCGAGCGCCTCCGCCGTCTTGATCGCGTCCTCGACGAGCAGCACGGCCGCCCCCGGCGGCTGCGGAATGCCAAGCTCGTTCAGGAACCCCTCGAAGCGTCGACGATCCTCCGCCAGATCGATCGTCTCCGACGACGACCCGATGATCGGGGCCGCCGCGTTGTGCAGCGGCGCTGCCAGGTTGATCGCCGTCTGTCCGCCAAACTGCACGATCACCGGCGGCATATCGCCGCCGCCCTCCGATCCTTCGCCCGCTTCGTTCTCCAGAATGTCGCGCACCGACTCTTCGTCGAGCGGCTCGAAGTACAGCCGGTCGCTCGTGTCGAAGTCCGTCGACACCGTCTCCGGGTTCGAATTCGCCATGATCGACGTATAGCCCGCCTCGTCGAGCGCCCAGGCCGCGTGTACCGAGCAGTAATCGAACTCGATCCCCTGCCCGATGCGTATCGGCCCGCTCCCGATGACGAGCGCCTTCTTCCCGGGCTCCGGTAGCGCCTCGTTCTCCTGCTCGTACGTGCTGTAGAAGTATGGCGTCGCCGCGTCGAACTCCGCCGCGCACGTGTCGACCATCTTGTATACCGGCCGGATGTCCCACTGTTCTCGCAAGTCGCGCACCTGCTCCGGCAACCGGTCGCCGAGCGTCGCGATCTGCTTGTCCGAAAATCCCATCCGCTTTGCCGCCAGCATCAGCGCCGGCGTGATCGGCTCGGCGAGCAATCGCTTCTCCATCGCCACGATCTTCTGCAGTTTCGACAGGAACCACATGTCGATGCCGGTCTGGCGCGACAGCGCGAGCAGGTCGGCGCCCCGGCGGATGGCTGCCATCAAGGTCCATAGACGCTCGTCCGTCGCGTGCATCGGGCGCTCGCCATGACTGTCCTTCCAGCCCGGGTCCTCCCACATCAGCGACCGGCCGCCCACCTCCAGCGAACGCACCGCCTTCTGCAGCGCGCCCTCGAACGTCCGGTCGATCGCCATCACCTCCCCCGTCGCCTTCATCTGCGTGCCCAGCGAACGGTCTCCGAACTGGAACTTGTCGAATGGCCAGCGCGGGATCTTCACCACCACGTAGTCCAGCGCGGGCTCGAAGGCCGCCGTCGTCTTCTGCGTCACCGCGTTCGGAATCTGGTCGAGCGTCTTGCCAATCGCGATCTTCGAAGCCACGCGCGCGATCGGATAGCCCGTCGCCTTGCTTGCCAGCGCCGAGCTGCGCGACACGCGCGGGTTCACCTCGATCACGTAGTACGGCGGCAACGCATCCATCGCCGGTACCGCCCACGGCGTCGTCTCCGGGTTCGGCGCCAGCGCGAGCTGCACGTTGCATCCGCCTTCGATCCCGAGCGCCGAGATGATCTTCAGCGACGCCGTCCGGAGCATCTGGTACTCCTTGTCGGTCAGCGTCTGGCTCGGCGCTACGACGATGCTGTCGCCCGTGTGTACGCCCATCGGGTCGAAGTTCTCCATGTTGCACACGGTGATCACATTGCCCGCGCCGTCGCGCATCACCTCGTATTCGACTTCCTTCCAGCCGAGCAGCGACTGTTCGACGAGCACCTGCGTGATCGGACTCGCCGCAAGCCCGCCCGCGACGATCCGCTCGTACTCCTCCAGCGAGTGCGCGATGCCGCCGCCGGTGCCACCCAGCGTGTACGCGGGGCGGATCACCGCAGGCAGCCCGATGCGATCGAGCGCACCGCGCGCTTCGTCGATCGTCGTCACGATCACGGACTCCGGCGTCGGCTCGCCGATGCGGTCCAGCATCTGGCGGAACAACTCGCGATCCTCGGCCATCCGTATCGCCTCGAGCGGCGTGCCGAGCATGCGCACGTTGTACGTGTCGAGGACGCCCGCCTCATGGAGCGCCACACCCATGTTCAGGCCCGTCTGCCCGCCGAGCGTCGGCAGCAAGCCGTCCGGGCGCTCGCGCTCGATAATCCGCGTGACGACGTCGAGCGTGATCGGCTCGATGTACACGACGTCGGCCACGCCTTCGTCCGTCATGATCGTCGCCGGATTGGAGTTGACCAGCACCGACGCCACGCCTTCCTCGCGCATCGCCTTGCAGGCCTGCGTGCCGGCGTAGTCGAACTCCGCGGCCTGCCCGATCACGATCGGACCGGAGCCGATGATCAGGACCTTGGATGGTTTGTTCACTCTGGGCGGGCTTCCCGGACTCCGTGCGTAAGAATGAGCATCAGCGCCGCCTCGCGAGCGTGCGCTGGCGTTGCTGCCGCGTCTCCGCGAGCACTTGCATCCCGCCGAGATGCCCCGCGATCAGCGCGCCCGCCGCAAACGATGCGCCCATCGCCGTCGCGAATGACAGGTATGCCGGGATAGGCGTCGATGTCAGCATGTATGCGAGCGCCGCATTGGCGACGCCTGCGATGCCGAATCCCACAGCGTACCCCGGCCACTCCGTGATCCAGTCGCCCGACCAGCGCCAGCAGAACGCCCCGAACGCCGCGCCCCCCACCGCCACACCGATCGCTACAGCCCAGCCGCCAAGCCAGTACAGCAGCGCCTCGAAGCGGTTATCGTTCCACAGGTAGAACGGCAGGATCGCGCACGTGACGAACAACACTGGCCCTGCGAGCATCGCCATCGCCGCAACGCACTGACCGCCGTACGCCAGCCGTCCGTACACGTCGATGCTCTTCATCACCACATCGAGATTGATGTCAGTGTTCATGCGTTCCCAACAAGCCGTCCGTCCGGCTTGCGATCTTGCCCCGTGGCGCGGGCTGAAAGCCCG
>JBBDXD010000017.1:49057-49381 GCA_040902535.1 Dehalococcoidia bacterium
CCGACCCCACACCCGAGCGCGGGCTTTCAGCCCGCGCGGCGCACGCGCACAACCATCAACCATGCCGCACCTACCACCATCGCGCACCCATCGACCTCCCCTCTCCGCTCGACGGAGAGGGGCCGGGGGTGAGGCGCCCGCGCACAACCATCAACCATGCCGCACCTACCACCATCGCGCACCCATCGATCTCCCCTCTCCGCTCGACGGAGAGGGGCCGGGTGAGGTGCCCGCGCGCAACCATCAAACATGCCGCACCTACCACTATCGCGCACCCATCGATCTCCCCTCTCCGCTTGACCTCACACTCGAGCGCGGGCTTTC
>JBBDXD010000017.1:49391-86749 GCA_040902535.1 Dehalococcoidia bacterium
GCGGGCCCCCCCCCCCCCGCGGCTCGAACGAACCCAGGTATGATGCTCAAACAAGCGGCAACTCAAACCGCGCCTCCGGGTTGTAGATCGGCACCAGCGCTCCGATGCTGCTCAAAAAGCTCAACGCCACTTCGTTGTCCTGCGGCAACCGCCCACGGATGCGCTTGTATCCCTTATCCCGCGCAAACCCGAGCGCATACTCGGCGAGCGCCGTGCCGACACCCCTGCGCCGCACTTCCGCCAGCATCCACACACCCAAGATCACCGTATCCGGCTCGAACGTGTTGTAATCGAGCGCCGCGAATCCGACCACGCGTCCGTCGAGCGTCGCGAGGAAGACGCCGCCTTCCCCGCCCAACCTCGTGAGCCACGTGCGCACGCCATCCGCCGGCATCGCACCGTCGAAGCCGACCGGGTTCGGTTCTTTCACAACTTCCGCGATGACCGAGGCGATCGCGTCGGCGTCGTTGATGTTCGCCTGCCGGTACGTCGGTTCGGACTGTGTCCTTGTCTCACTCACGTTGGCCTCCTCGCCCGCGGCTCACGCGTCCGCGCACACCCCGTCGACCATCTCGATGAACTGCTCGAACAGGTACATGTTGTCGTGCGGCCCCGGCGACGCTTCCGAGTGGTATTGGATCGTCATGATCGGCTCGCGGACGTGCCTCATGCCTTCTACCGTGCCGTCGTTCACGTTGCGATGGCTCACACGGACGTCGGCGGCGAGCGACGCGTCATCCAGTGCGTAGCCGTGGTTCTGCGCGGTGATGTACACGCGCCCCGTCGCCTCGTCGCGCACCGGGTGGTTCGCGCCCCGGTGTCCGAACTTCAGCTTGAAGGACTTCGCGCCGAACACCTCGCCCAGCACCTGGTGCCCCAGGCAGATCCCCATCACCGGCACCTTCCCGACGAGCCCCGTTGCTGTCTTCACCGCGTAGTCGAGCAGCGCCGGATCGCCCGGCCCGGGCGAGATCAAGACGCCGTCCGGCTTCATCGCGAGGATGTCCTCCGCAGAGGTGTGGCACGGCACGGCCGTCGATGCGCAGCCGAGTCCGTTCAGGACGCGCATGATATTGTACTTCACTCCCAGATCGAGCACGACGATCGAACGGCGCCGAGCGGCGCCGTCCGGCGGGTAGTCGTACGCTTGCCGCGTGCTCACCCACGGCACGAGATCCGTCGTCCCGTAGCGCGGCAGATCGCGCAAACGCGCCAGCGCCTGTTCCGGCGCCTCATCGTGCGTGACCGTGCCCATCATCACGCCTGCCGTCCGCAGCTTGCGCGCGATCGCGCGCGTGTCGACGCCTGTGATCCCCGGCACCGCGTGCTCGGCAAGGTACTCGTGCAGCGTCTTCTTCGAGCGCCAGTGGCTTGGCGCGTCGCACTCCTCGCGCACGACGAACGCCCGCACCTGGATCCGCCGCGACTCGACGTCGTGCTCGTTGATGCCGTAGTTGCCCTGCAGCGGATACGTCATCACCAGGATCTGCTCCGCGAACGACGGGTCGGTCAGCGCTTCCTGGTATCCCGTCATCGCCGTGCAGAACACCACCTCGCCGTTCGATCGCGCCGGCGCGCCAATCGCATCACCGCTGAACACCGTCCCGTCCTCCAGCACAAGGTGCGCCTCAGCCATTGCGCGCAAAACTCCCGCGATAACCAGGCGTCGTTCGCGCACCCGCCGGGATTCTGTTACGCAGAGCGCGAGCAACCGCGATAATTCCTACCAGCCTGCGTTCGACGCTTGCGATTCCCTCTGCACCCAACCTTCTACATCCCACGTCCGACCTCTGACCTCTGACTTCTGACCTCCGACCTCCGCGCTACCCAACCGCCACCTCCGCCCCGTGCACGATCCGCCCGCCCGCGATCGTCATCACCACCGCCCCGCGAAGCGTCACGCCCGCAAGCGGCGTATTCTTGCCTTTCGAGGCGAAGCGCTCCGGTTCGACGGCCCACTCCGCATCCGGATCGAGCAGCACGATGTCCGCCGGCGCTCCCTCGGCAAACGTCCCGATCCCCGGCACATGCCGCTCGAGTCCGAGCGCCCGCACCGGCCCTTGAGTCAGCCGCTCAATCAGTGTCGCCAGTTCGAGACGGCCATCGTGCACGAGCCGCATGCATAGCCCGAACGCCGTCTCCAGCCCGCTGATCCCGAACGCCGCGTCGTCGAACTCACACAGCTTTTCGATAACGGCATGTGGCGCGTGGTCCGTCGCGATGCAATCGATCGTGCCGTCGACAAGCCCGTCGACGCATGCGTCCACATCGTCCTGCGAGCGTAGCGGTGGATTGACCTTCGCGTTCGTGTCGTAGATCAATCCGTCGCCGCCGTTCGCGCCGAACGCAACGACCGCGTCCGTCAGCGTCAGGTGATGCGGTGTCACTTCCGCCGTGACGCGCACTCCCCGCGCCTTCGCACGGCGGATCGCTTCGACCGCGGCCCGCGTGCTGACGTGCGCGATGTGTACGTGCGCGCCCGTCGCCTCCGCAAGCGCGATGTCACGCATGACGGCCGTCTCTTCCGCCGCCGCCGGCGCGCCCAGCAACCCCAGCCGCGTCGCGATGCGGCCCTCGTGCATGACGCCATCTTTCGCCAACGACGTGTCTTCGCAGTGGTCGATGATCGGGAGGTCAAACGCGCTCGCATACTCGAGCGCCCGGCGCATCAGCGTCGCATCCCGTACCGGCGCGCCATCGTCGCTGAATGCGATGCAGCCCGCCGCCGCCAAGTCCCCCAGCTCCGCCAGTTCCTTGCCTTCCCGGCCCTTGCTCACCGCGCCGATCGGCAAAACGCGCACGTGCGCCCGCGCCGAAGCCTCCCGCAGCACGTATTCGACCACCGAGCGCGTGTCCATCGCCGGCTCCGTGTTCGGCATCGCGCACACCGTCGTAAATCCACCCCGTGCAGCCGCGAGCGTGCCCGATGCAATGTCTTCCTTGTACTCCAGCCCCGGGTCGCGCAGGTGCACGTGCAGGTCGACGAACCCCGGCGCCACGATCAATCCGCTCGCATCGACCACGCGCGCGCCATCGTGCGGCAGTCCGGCGCCAATCGCCCTCACGATGCCGTCCTCGAGCATGATGTCCGGCGCGTAGCCTGCGACCGCGAACTGCGGCGGTAGCGCCGCACCGGCGACCCGGCAATTCACGATCAGGATGCGCTCGCTCACGCCGCCCCCTTCGCCGTCGATCCGCGCCCGCCGCCCTTCGACGTGCGCGTGATCAGCCAGAGCACCGCCATCCGCACCGCGACGCCGTTCGTCACCTGCTCCTCGACCCCTGACTGCAACCCGTGCGCGACGTCGTGGCTGATCTCGACCCCTTCGTTCATCGGCCCCGGATGCATCACGAGCGCATGCGGCTTCGCGCGGGCGAGCCGTTCCGAGTTCACCTGGTAGAGCCGTGAGTACTCGCGCATCCCCGGCACGAAGCCGCCGTGCATCCGCTCCGTCTGCATGCGCAGCGCCATCACGACATCCGCGCCTTCGATCGCCCGGTCGAGGCTCGTCTCGACGCGCGCCGCCGGCAGCACGCCTTCACCGGCGCCGATGCCCGCGGGAATCAGCGTCGGCGGCGCGCACAGCACGATCTCCGCGCCGAGCGCGCTCAGCGACCACATGTTGCTGCGCGCGACGCGCGAGTGCAGCACGTCCCCCACGATCACGACACGCTTGCCACGCACATCGCCCAGGTGCCCCCGCATCGTGTAGAGGTCGAGCAGCGCTTGCGTCGGATGCGCGTGCAGGCCGTCGCCCGCATTGATGATGCTGCAATCCGCCTCCCGCGCCGCCAGATACGGAGCGCCCGAGCGGCTGTGGCGCATCACCAGCACGTCGGCGCCGACGGCGCGCAGCGTCTTCACCGTGTCGACGAGCGATTCGCCCTTGCTCACGCTGCTGCCCGATGCCGAGATGTTGATCACGTCGGCACCAAGCACCTTCCCCGCCAGCTCGAACGACGCGCGCGTCCGCGTGCTGTTCTCATAGAACAGCGTTACGACGGTGGTACCGCGGAGCGCAGGGACGCGCGGTACTTCGCGCGACAAAACTTCCTTCATCGTGTCGGTCGTGCGCATCAGCGCATCCAATTCATCCACGCTGTAGTCGTCCAGGTCCAACAGGTGACGCCGCCGCCATTCCGGCTCCGCGCCCGTCGTCTCGGACAGCGGCGCATCGGCGACGCGCGTCTCGGGCGGCCGTATTGAAGTCATGTCGGCATCTCCGCTTCCTGCAGCGCCGCGACGTGTACGTATTCCTCGCCGTCTGTCTCGTCGAGCCGCACCTGCACGTCATCCGACCGTGACGTCGGTATGTTCTTCCCGACGAAGTCCGCGCGAATCGGCAACTCCCGGTGCCCGCGGTCCACCAGCACCGCCAGTTGAATGCGTCCCGGCCGTCCGTAGTCGATCAGCGCATCGAGCGCCGCACGCACCGTCCGTCCCGTGTACAGCACGTCGTCCACCAGCACGACGCGCTTTCCCGCCACCTCCGGCAAGTCACTCGGCTGGATGTTCACGCTCGGCCCGCGCTCCGTCAGGTCGTCGCGGTAAAACCCTACGTCGAGCGAGCCCACCGGCACGTCGACGCCCTCGAAGCCGGCGATCGCGTGCGCGAGCCGCTGCGCCAGCGGTACGCCGCGCGTCCGCATACCGATGAGGATCAGGTCATGAGCACCGCGGTTATGTTCGACGATCTCGTGCGCGATCCTCGTGATCGCGCGCCGGATGTCGTCCGCGGACATAATCGCTACCTCGCGCATCAAACAACCTCCTGCCCGGCAATCCGGAAGGAGGCTGCGTACGAAGCTGCGGGCGCGCAGAGCGCCGGGTAACTCGAAGTCATGTCAGCTTCCTTTCCGGCCTCACGGGACCGGATTAAAGGTGTCGGTACAGACAATGTAGATCGCCGGTGCTCCGCAAACAAGCATCGCGTCATTCTGAGCGAAGAGAAGAATCCCGTCATAAACGCACAATCGCCGGGCGCTTGACACGTCCCGGGACGCGTCGCACACCATTCATGCAAGAATTGCGCAGGCAGCATTCGACGAGGTCAGCGCTCAATGAGGCATCCCGCACTCTACCTCGCATCAGCCATCCGGCAGTGGCCCGTCCCGATCGTCGTCATCACGATGTGCGCGGCGGTCGCGCTGGCGTTCGGCATCCCGCGCCTCGAGTTCCAAAACGGCCAGGATACCCTCCTCGATCCCGGCTCGAAGATCTCCCGTGACAACACGCGCTTCCAGGGGGAGTTCGGCGGCGACCCGATGCTCGTCCTCTTCGAAACGCCGCCCGGCACGTCGATCCAACAACTTTTCTCTGCCGAGAACCGCGCTGAACTCGCGCGCTTCCAGGCCGACCTCGAAGCGAGCGGGCACTACGAAAGCATCATCACGCCGCTGCTGATCCTCGAACTCGCACAGACGCAGGTGCGGCAGCGGATGATCGAACAGCCGCTCAAGCTCGCGCGTGATCAGGACGAAGCGGCCGCCGCCGCCATGCGCGACGCGGCGGCGCGAGGCGAGAGCGCCCAGCAGCAGGAGGCTGCCGCCGCTGCCGCGCGTCAACGCGTCGCCGACGCGTTCAACGCACAGTTCGGCGCCGATGCGCAGCGCTTTCTCACGGTGGGCGACCAGACGCTCGAAAACCCCCGCTTCGTCGAGTTCCTCATGTTCGCCGCCGATGGCGCACTCCGCCCTGAACTCACCGGCATCTTTCCCGACGACCGTCACGCGCTCATGGTCGTGCGCCTCAAAGGCAACCTCTCGATCGACGAAAGCTCCGAGCGCGCCGCCGACCTCGTCGACGAGGCCGCCGCGTATCAGTTCGCCGGCGTCGACAAGATCGTCTCCGGCAGCCCGCTCCTCATCAAAGAGATCAACGACGAGATGCGCGAAGCGATCGCGTTGATGGCGATCTTTGCGGTCGTCATCATGGCCGTCGTGCTCGCGCTCGTGTTCCGCGCGCGCTGGCGGCTGCTCTCGCTGCCGGCCGTGCTCGTCGGATGCGTATCGGCATTCGGACTGATGGGCTTTCTCGGCATCCCGCTCACGATGGTCACGATCTCCGGCCTGCCGATCCTCATCGGCCTCGGCGTCGACTTCGCCATCCAGGTGCACAGCCGTGCCGAGGAAGAAGCGCAGACCACCGGCTCCGCCGAGCGAGCGATCGACCGCACGTTCGTGCGTCTCGGCCCGGCGCTTGGCATCGCCGTCGTCGCCGCGGCCATCGGCTTCCTCGTGCTGCACCTCTCCGACGTTCCCATGATCCGTGACTTCGGCTCCATGCTCGCCGTTGGCGCGGTGATCGTGTTCGTGACCAGCGTCGCGCTGATCAGCAGCATCATCTTCCTGCGCGAACGCGTACGGCTCGGCACGCAGCAACAGCGCTCGCGCTTCGAGGTCGAACGCGTCGTCAGCGGCCTCACCGCCCGTACCGTCGGCAAGCTCGCGCCGATCGCCGTCCTCGCTGCAGTCATCGCCGTCGGCGGCCTATGGCTGAGCCGCAACATCGGCACCGAAACCGATCCTGAGAAGTTCGTGCCCTCCAGCAGTGCAGTCCTTGAGGATCTGCACTACGTCCGCGATATCACCGGATCCACCAGCGAACTCAATCTGCTCATCGAAACCAGCGGCAACAAGAAAGTCACCGACGGCGATGTGATCGCGTGGATGGGCGCCTTCGAGCAACGTCAGAAGGAGCGCCACCCCGAACTCAAACGGTCCAACAGCCTCGCATCGCTAACGTCATCTCTGACCGGCGGCGCGCCAACATCCGCCGCGGCCATATCCGCCCTCGACGCCCTGCCGGACGCACTAGTCGCCTCCGTCATCAACGCCGATGCGACGATGGCGTCGATCACGTTCGCGATCAGCGGCAATCAATCACTCGCCGAGCGCAAAGCCATGACACAGGCGATCGAGGACGACGCTGCCGCGCCTGATGGCCTCAGCATCGCACCGGCCGGAATCGCCGTCGTCGGCACCGCATCGGTCGACGCGCTCAGCGCCAACCGCGACCTCATGTCATTCGTGGCGCTCGCCGCGATCGCCGTCTTCCTGCTCGCCGCCTACCGCAATCCGGTGAAGGCCCTTGCACCCCTGCTGCCCGTCGTGCTTGCGCTCGGCGCGTCGGCGATGCTGATCTACGCGGCAGGCATGCAATACAGCCCGCTCACGTCGATCTCCGGCCCGCTGATCATTGCGATGGGTACGGAGTTCAGCGTGCTGCTCATGGCACGCTACTTCGAGGAGCGCTCCGCCGGTCTCGAACCCCGCGAGGCCATGTCGAAGGCCTCGATGCGCATCGGCCGCGCCATCATGGCGTCGGGTCTGACCGTCATGGGTGGGTTCGCCGTGCTCGCGTTCACCGACTTCCCGCTCCTCGACAACTTCGGCAAGGTGACCGCTCTCAACATCGGCATCAGCCTCATCAGCACACTGGTGCTCCTGCCGCCACTCCTCGTCTGGGCCGACGAAGACCGCGGCTTCATCCCCGTCGCCCCACCCGAAGTCACCTGAGTCCGGCGCGAGCCCACCCTCATCTGCCCGCATCTGCTGCATCTGCTGCATCTGCGGATGAAAAACGGGCGGCCAATCCGCCACCCCCAACAAAAGAAAACCTCTGTGCCTCTGTGCCTCGGTGGTTCCGTCCCCTAATCGAACGCCACCCGCCCGTCACCCTGCACCGCCACCGGCTGCGATGCCGGCCGCCGCGACGCATATCGACGCTCCCGCGCGCTCGCATACAGCAACGCGACAACGAACGTCGCCGTGCCTAGTAACACGATCGTCGCACCCGATGACGAGTCCAGGTAGTAGCTCAGGTACAGTCCCGCAAACCCGTTCACGGCGCCAAGCATCGTCGACACGATGAGCATGCGGCTGAAGCTGTCCGTCACCAACCGCGCCACCGTCGGCGGAATCACGATCGCCGCCGCAATCAACGTCACGCCCAGGATGCGCATCGAAGCGATGATCCCCGCCGCGAGCACCAGCGCGAACAGCGTATCGATCGTGCCCGACCGCACGCCGTAGGCCGGCGCCACGTCGGGATCGAACGTGTTGAACAGGAGTTGCTTGTAGCCGAAGAACGCGAATGCAAGCGTCAGCAGCGAAACTCCGGCAAGGACCCACAGATCGCGGTCCGTGACGCCCAGGATACTCCCGAAAAGCGCAGCGTCGAAGCTGCGGGTGAACGTGTTGTAACGGCTGATCAGCAGCACGCCCAGCGCGAAGCTCGCCGTCGTGATGATGCCGATCGCCGCGTCCGCGCCGATCGTGCGACGGCGCGATGTCATGTTGATCAGCAGCGCCGACAGGAAGCCCCACATGCCGGCGCCGATATAGAAGTTGATCGAGATCACGTAGCTCACGACGGCGCCGCCGAACACGGCGTGCGACAGCCCGTGACCGATGTAGCTCATCCGCCGTAACACGATGTACACGCCGAGCAGCCCGCAGATCCCGCCCGCCATCAACGCGGCGAGCAGCCCGCGGACGAAGAAGTGGTACTGCAGCGGCTCCAGCAGGTCAGGCATGCTTCGCCCCTGCCGCGTCTGCTTCGACGCGCGCACCCATCGCGTCGGCGCGCTTGTCGCTGCGCCCGTAACGGTGAGGCATCTCCGCCACCATCGGAATCCCTTCATGGATGATGACGTTCATGTCCGCCTTGTACGTCCGGCGCAAGATGTCCGTCGTGAAGATGTGCTCCGGCGCTCCTTCCGCGATGACGCCCCCGTTGACGCACACAACCCACGGAAGGTGCGCGGCGACGGCGTTCAGCTCGTGCGTCGTCAGCACGATCGTCAGCCCCGCGTGGTTCAGTTCGTCCAGCAGGTGCAGCACATCGTCGCGCGTCTTGATGTCGACGCCCGATGTCGGCTCGTCGAGCAACAGCAGCTTCGGATCGCTCACCAGCGCCCGCGCCAGGAAGACGCGCTGTTGCTGACCGCCCGACAGCTCGCGGATGTGCCGTCGTCGCAACGCGTCGATGCCGATCCGCGCCATCACGTCCCGCGCCGCGGCACGGTGCTCTTTGCTGCTCCACGGGAAGGGACCGCTGCGCGCGGCCAGCCCCATCATCACCACTTCCTCGACCGTCACCGGGAAGTGCCAGTCCACCGTCTCGAGCTGCGGCACGTAGCCCACGCGCGCGTCGCGGTGCCCCGCCGGACGGCCGCCGATCGAGATGTTCCCCTCGTACACGTTGACCGCGCCGAGCATCGCCTTGAGCAGCGTTGTCTTGCCGGATCCGCTCGGCCCCACGACGCCCACGAAGTCGCCTCGCGTGATCGAAAGGTTCACGCGCTCCACGACCGGCACGCCGACGTACCCGGCCGAAAGGTGCTGCATCACTACGAGCGGTTGACCTGCCATGATCGTCCCTACTGTGGATACTCGGCCTGGCTCTGGCTTCCGAACGCGACGCCGCCGTCGATGCCTGCGAGCGCGTCCACGTTGCCACCGAGTGCCGGCAGCATGATCTCCATGTTCGTCAGCATCAGCCCGATATACGAGTGCCGGTCGTCGCCGGGCTCCCCTGGAAGATCGTCGTCACGCAAATCGTCGATGTACTCCGCGCCGGACTCCGAAGCGATCGCCTCCAGCGCGCCGCTCGGGAACACCTCCGAGCCGAAGATCGCCGGTACATCCTCGTCACGGACCTGGTCGATCAGGTCCGCGATCTCCGAAGCCGAAGGCTCGCTGAAGTCGGACGGTTGGATCGCGCCGATGACGGTGAACCCGTACGTCGCTGCCCAGTACGCCCACGAATCGTGGTACGTCAGAAGTTTGCGGTTCTCCTCGGGCACCGTCGCCGCCGCTACGGCGATCGCCGCGTCCAACGCCTCCAGCCGCGACGTCAACTCGGCGTAATTCGCGTCGTAGTCAGCCGCGTTCCCCGGATCGAGCGCGACGACCTTCTCATGAATGATCTCCGCATAGCGCATCGCGTACGGCACGTTCGGCCAGAGGTGCGGGTTCGGGTCGCCATCCTCCTCCGGAAAGCTGAAGTCGAACTTCAAGTCCGCGTCCGTGACGGTCATATCGCCGAGCGTCACGATCTCCGTGCCTGCTTGCTTGTTCGCTTCGGCAAGTTCGATCGTCGGCTCTTCGAGCGCCAGCCCGTTGACGAAAATAACGTCCGCATCGGCGAGCGTCTGCGCGTCGCTGGGCGCCGGTTCGAACGTGTGCGAATTCGTACCCTCCGGCACGATGCCGATAACACGCGCATGCTCGCCGACAATGTTCTCAGCCAGGCTCGTGATCGGCGCCACGGTGGTAACGATCGTCAGCAGATCACCACCACCCGCGGATGGAGTGTCATCGATTCCCCCGGCGCTATCGTCGCCGCACGCGGCGAACGCCAGCGACGCAGCGGCCGCCAGTGCGAATAATGAATAGAGTTGCCGCTTCATGCGGAGCGTCCTCAGTTGTTGATTCCCTTGAGGTCTCGCCGGCATCCCGCGCACACGCCGAAGATCGCAAAGTGGTCGATGTCCGCCCGGAACCCTACGTCGCGATTGATCTCCGCGCCCAGGCCTTCGAGATACCGATGGTCGAGTTCTGCTACGTGATTGCAGCTGCGGCAGATCAGATGGTGGTGCCGCTCGGTGCCGACCCACTCGAACGCCGCATCCCCCGTGCCCATGTGCGTCTCGGAAATGAGTCGCATGTCCTTCAGCACCGTGAGCGTGCGGTAGACCGTCGAAATGTCGACGTACGGGTACTCCTGCTTGACGCGCTCGAAGATGTCGGCCGCGGTCATGTGCTCATTCGCGTGCCGCAGCGACGTCAGGATCATCATGCGTTGCGGCGTCATCTTGTGCCCCGACTCGCGGAGCACGTCGATCGTCTCGGATTCGCAGCTCATGCCACTCTCCGTTGTTGCAACCAGTTGCGGCTACTGTAACTCACACGTATCGAACGGTGCAACTGCCAGCACCCGCGCTCACACTGGAGATTAGCACAAATGTTTCACGTGAAACAATGGGGCCTGGACGCCTCAGCCGCTGAACGCCATCGTGAACGTCACCCCGCCGCGCGGCTCGTTCCGGGCATCGATGTGCCCGTGGTTCAACTCGACCAGTTCCCGGGTGATCGCCAGACCCAGCCCGCTGCCGGTCGCCGTGCGGCGCGTCCGGTCGCCCCGGAAGAAGCGGTCGAACACCCGCGGCAAGTCGTCCTCGGCGATCGACGACCCGGAGTTCGTCACCGAGAACAGCACCTGCGGTGGCGCCGACCCGTTCTCCGACCATCCCCGCACCGCGATCTCCCCGCCCGCCGGCGTGAACTTCGCGGCGTTCTCAAGCACGTTGGTCAGCGCCCGCTCGAGCTTCTCAGGATCGACGTCGTGGAGCGCAACCTCCGGGCGCACGTTCACCTGCAGGTCGATCTGCTTCATCCGCGTCACCGGCTCGATGCGACGCACGCAGCGCGACGCCAGTTCTTCCAGCGGCACCGTCTCCCGGCGCGTGATGATCTGCCCTGCATCGATCTCGCCGAGGTAGAGCAGGTCGGCGAGCAGCGCGTTGACGTGCGATGCCTCGTCCCGGATCACCGCCCCGATGCGCGGCGCATCGTTTGCTGCCGCCGTGCCGTCGACCAGTGATTGCGCATACCCCGTGATCGAGGTCATCGGCGTCTTGAGGTCATGCGACACGTTCGCGAGCAAAGCCCGAATCTGCGTGTCACGCCCGCCGACCCGCTGCGACATGACGGTGAAGGATCGCGCCAGCCGTCCGATCTCGTCATCGCGGTCCAGTTCGATGCGCTGGTCGAAGTCGCCCTGCGCAATCGCCTCCGATGCGCGCGTGAGGCGTCGCACCGGCTGCGCCACCTGCCGCGCCAGCAGGATGCCCGCGATCGATGCCAGGGGCACCGCAACGAGCGCCGCGAGTACGAGTCCCGGCAACACCCCGAGCCACGCGCTGGCAATCGTGCCTGATTCCACCGCGAGCACGATGCGGAACGGCAATTCCTGCCCCGACCCCGTCACGAACCGCGACGACGCGGACACAAACGTCAGGTTAGGCTCGCCGAACCCCGCCGGCGGCTCCCACGAAACGAAGCCCCGCTTGATGTCTTCCGACCCGGACTGCGGCACGACGATGCGCTGCCCCGTCAGCTGTTCGTTGGTCTCGTAGAGCACCGTACCGTCCGTCGACAGGATGAGGATGCGGACGTCCTGCTCTTCCGAGAGGTCGTTCAGGATCTCGTAGAACTGGCGCTCGTCCTCGTCGCGCGGCAGGAGCGCGAAGAACGCCTGCTGATAGATCGCCGGCGAAGCGGCCGCCACGCGGTCGAGCGCCTGTTCGCGCCGCTCTTCGCGCGTGCGGAAGACGAACACCACGCCGGAAAGAAAGATGGCGAGCACGATCACGGCCGCGATCGCGAGCACCATCTTCGTCTGGATGCTGAAGAGGAACGAGCGCAGACGCGCCTTCACGCGGGGATCGCCTCCACGAGCCGGTAACCACTGCCCCACACGGTCTCGATCTTCAGGCCCGAGCCCTCGAGCTTGTTGCGCAGCCGCACGATGTGTACGTCCACCGTACGCATGCTGTAGAACGACGTGCCCCACACCAGGTCGAGCAGCTTCTCGCGGTCGAGCGTCACGTTGACGAAGCGGGCGAACGTCGCGAGCAGGTCGAACTCCTTCGGCGTCAATGTCACCGGCTCGCCCTTGATCTCCGCGGTACGATTGCGCACGTCCATCCGCAGTTCGCCGATGTCGATCTGCTCGCCGGAAGGCTCGACCGCCGCCTTGCTGCGCCGGAGCACCGACTGCACCCGCGCGACCAACTCCGCCGGGTTGAATGGCTTGGTGACGTAGTCGTCGGCGCCGAGCTGCAGCCCGGACACCTTGTCGATATCGGACGAGCGCGCGGACAGGAAGATGACGGGCATCTCGCTGCGACGCCTCAGCCCGCGGATGATCTGCAGCCCATCCTGGCCGGGCATCATGATGTCCAGCACGGCGAGCGCGAATCGCTGTTCGCGGAGCAGCCGCTGCGTCTCGTCCCCGTCCGACGCGACGACGACCTCGTACCCGGATTTCGCCAGGTACATGCGGACGAGGTCGGCGATGTTGCTATCGTCGTCAGCGACCAGGATGCGGTTGGAAGGGATGGTCTCGTTCATAGATATTGCGTCCTCTCACTATAGAAAAACGGCAGGACGCGTGCGCTCTGCCGTTTGACGGGTTACGGCCGGCGCGAAGAGCCGCTCTGCGGGACGGCCGGCGAAGACTCATCGCCGCGGCGCCGGAACTCGAAGTGGAAGCCATCTGGCGAGCCGAAGCGCCACTTGAACCCGGGCAGTCCCCCATCGACGATCTCATCGAGGTGGTCGCCGAGGCGCGACTTCAATTCGGCCGCCCGCTCCTCGGAGAGCACGCCGGATTCGACCGCCTCGTCGATCCGGGCGTCCGCCTCCGACTGTATGAAGGTCTTCAGTTCGTCGCGGCTCTTGCCGTTCGCCTCCGCAACGGAGGCGAGGCTTTCGCCCTCGGCCAGTTCCTTCATCAACGCGCTCTCCTCCATGCCGAGGAAGGTGGCAAGGTCAGAGAACCCATCCAGCAAGCCGACGCCGAGTCCGAATGCTTCGCGGAGCTTGCCAAAGGGGTGCCCGTCGCGCTCGCGGTCGCGGAGCGCGGGCCCGAAGCCGTCGTGCAGCGGCGTGTCGTCAAGGCGCTCCCGGAGCCGATCCGCCTGCTCCTGCGAGAGGTCGCCGCGCTCGGTCGCTTCATCTATCTCATCGCTGCGGGCATCCTTGACTGCCTGCTCGAGCCGCTCGGTCTCGATCCCGAGCTTGCCGGCGACGCGGTCCAAAAAGGTCGGACCGTCACCCGCGTCGTCGCCCGCGGCCGCCAGGCCCACGCCCGCCACGACGATCAGGGTGCCCGCCGCCACGGCGCCTATTAGCCAGGCTCGCCCACTCATCAGCACCCTCCGCATCCACGTCCCACTGCTCCGTTGATCGTAGGAGAGAGCGTGCAGACAGGTGTTTCGAAGGCGTTAGCGCCAAGTCTGCGTCGAACGAAGGCAACTTCCGGAATATTTTCTCCGGGGTGGCCATCAGACTCGGCGATTTACGCCGATTACTTGGTACGAAGGTCAAAACCGAATAGATCGCTCCGACAAAGGCAAACCCGCCGAAAGGCGGCGACGCAAAGCCACGGGCCTACGTCTTTCGAGATAAGGTAGCCGGGCCGCCGAAGGCACCTCTGGGGAGGTCGGAGTCTGCAGCCCTTAGCCGCAGCGGCCGAGGGTATTTTGTTGCTCCGCCCGTCCCCAGGACGGAGAGATCGCGCATGACCAGCAAGCTCAACCTGCAAGGTGAGGACCTGCGCCTCGTCGCGACCGATGGGTCGTACGCGGATGTTGGGCGAGCTGCCGTCATGGCCGGTCTGGCTCCGGAACTTCGCGCTCTCAGGGACGAAGCCGCACGGCGTCACGCTACCCCAACCCCTGACCCTGACCCCACCCGCGTGACGCCTGCCTGCGCGTGTCGCAGACGCTTCGTTCGAGCGAACTGGTGTGCCTCGTGACCCGGCGGCCGCACTCCGCCTCGCGAGGAACGACTTCGGGTCGAGCCTAGGCCTGCACTCCCAAACGTCCACGACCCCGTGGACCCTGGGCTCGACCCGATGACACCCCCTTGAACATCGACCCGACTACGACGTCTTATTGGCCTGACGTCCGCCGCGGGCGAATCAGACATTGCGCATGCACGCTGCTGCGAGCCAATATGCTAAGGGGGCGCGACGCGGATATCGAAGCAAGACGTGACACGCCGGCCGGGCGGGTCTTTTTGCTCTGGCTCTGCGAGGTTTGTATGGTGACCGAGTGAGCAGGTCGTTGCTCGACGATGCGTTTGCCCATCATGTTTGGGCGACACTGCGGCTGATCGATGCGTGCCTCGCGCTCAGTCCTGCGCAGTTGGAGGCCGCAGTCCCTGCGACGGAGCGCTCGATTCTCGCGACGATGCGCCACGTTATCGGGGGCGACTCCTTCGACCTCTTCGTCGCGAGTGGTGAGCGCGGCTCCTTCATCAGGGCGGACCGGATGGGGCTTGCGCAGCTCAGGGCTGCGATGGAGGACATCGGCACCGGATGGTCGCGACTTCTCGACGAGGGCATCGATGCGGACGCCGTGCTTCGTGAGGTCGACCCTGACGACGGGTTCCAAAGACACGCTCCGATGGGCATCCGTTTGGCGCAGACGCTGCAACACGGGACCGACCATCGAAGCCAGATCTGCACCGCGCTCACGACGCTCGGCGTGGAAGCGCCGGCCGTTGACGTGTTTAGCTTCGGCGTGCAGGATGGCCGCGTCGTCGAGGTGCCAGCGCCAACCTGACCATTTCGCCGATCGTTAACTCGTGGAGCCGAACGCCGAACACGGTTGTGGATGTGTCCGGCTTCGATTCGCGAGACACGCATCAATCCGACAAGACGTTTGCCCCGCACGGGCCGGCCAGGGCGACGAGGGCGCGTCCAGGCCTCTCCAATGGCGGTACGCTTCCGGCGGAGGTGGCTGCCATGACCACTCGCCGCGAACACGACTCACTGGGCGACGTGCAGGTGCCGGCGGATGCGCACTACGGGGCGCAGACGCAGCGCGCCGTCGACAACTTCCACATCTCCGGCATGCGTGCGCATCCGGCGTTGATCCGAGCGACGGCGCTGGTAAAGCTCGCTTCCGCGAACGCGAACGCGAAGCTTGGCAAGCTGGATGAGCGGCGGGCGGAGGCGATCGAGCGGGCGGCGCGCGAGATCATCGATGGGAAGATGGGCGACGAGTTCGTCGTGGACGTGTTCCAGGCAGGCGCCGGGACGTCGCACAACATGAACGCGAACGAGGTGATCGCCAACCGCGCGAACGAGATCCTCGGCGGCAAGCGGGGTGCGTACGACCCGGTGCATCCGAACGACCACGTGAACATGAGCCAGTCGACGAACGACACCGTGCCCGCATCGATCCGGGTGGCGGCTCTCTCGATGGCGCCGGCGCTGCTCGACGCGCTGCGATCGCTCGCGGAGGCGCTCGACGAGAAGGGACGCGAGTTCGACGGCATTCTCAAGTCGGCGCGCACGCACCTGCAGGACGCCGTGCCGATCCGCCTGGGGCAGGAGTTCTCGGCATACGCGTGGACCGTGCGGCGCGACGCGCAGCGCGTCGAGGAAGCTTTCGCGTACCTGCAGGAGATCAACCTTGGCGGCACGGCGGCCGGCACGGGCATGAACACGCATCCGGACTACGCGGCGACGGTCGCGGCGGCGCTCGCCGAAGGTTCCGGGCTCGACGTGCGACCGGCGGGCAACCTCGTGTCGGTCGCGGCGTCGATGGCGGACTTCGCGCACGCGTCCTCCGCGTTACGCACGACGGCGCTCGACCTGACGCAGATCGCCAACGATCTGCGGTTGCTCAGCTCCGGTCCGCGCACGGGACTCGCGGAGATCCAATTGCCCGCTCTGCAGCCCGGGTCGTCGATCATGCCCGGCAAGGTCAACCCGGTCATTCCGGAGATGGTGAACATGGTGTGCTTTCAAGTCGCGGGCAACGACACGACGATCGCGCTCGCGACGCAAGCGGGCCAGCTAGAGCTGAACGTCATGATGCCCGTGATCGCGCACAACCTGCTGCAGTCGATCGAGATCCTCACGAACGGATCGCGAGCGCTCGCCGAGAAGTGCGTGCGCGGCATCACCGCCGACGAGGCACGCGCGCGCTACTACTTCGAGGCGAGCGTGGGGATGGCGACGGTGCTGAATCCGCTCATCGGGTACGAGGCAGCAGCGAAGGTGGCGCAGGAGTCGGCGCGCACGGGGGAAACGATCGTCGAACTGGTGCGGCGGCAGAAGCTGGCGACGGAGGAGGAGCTGGCGCGGCTGTTTGACCCGGGGTCGTTGACGGAGCCGCGCGCTTAGTCGCCTGGTCGCTGGTGGCTGGTCGCTGGTCGTTGGTTGACCATGGTTGGTGGTTTGACCTGACGCTTTGGTGGGTTATGCGCCGCGCGGGCTTTCAGCCCGCGCTCGGTAGGAGGACACGTGCGTTGCAAGACGGGATTCTTCGCTTCGCTCAGAATGACGTTCATATCTGCCGCTCCGCTCTGAGCAGATCCCGTGACTGCAGATCGGATCTCGGCCGCAGGGTCGTGCGTAGTGAAACCGCGCCAGCTACAGTTCCGCGATGGCTGCTTACTACACGTCGCAGGAATACGACGCGCCTTCGTCGTTCATCTGGACGGTGCTGACGGATTTCGGCTCGTGGCCGGAGTGGTTCCCCAACCTCAGCGAACTGCGATTCAACGCGGACGATCCGCGCGACGGCATGGAACTCGTCGGCATCGGCGAGCGGCCGGACGAGTGGACGCGCTGGCAGATCTCGCGGTTTGCCGCGCCTTCGCTGCTGAGGTGCGAGCACGTTGACTCGAACGTTCCGTTGTCGCGCGGCGTGGCTGCGGCCTACCTGTTGTTTGAACTTGCGGACGACGAGGAAGGCTGCCGGCTGGACCTCGAGATCGGCGCACAGGGGCAGGGGATCATCGGCGACCTGGTGGTGGGCACGGGCCTCAACTTCGGTGCGCGCCGATTACTTCCCGAGATCATCGATGCATTCAACGGACACGTCGTGCGGCGCGCGTCCGCCGGGACGTGACGTTGCGAACGGGGAAGATCCCCTCGTCGATGCTTGCGCAACTCCTGCGCGGCATCCCGGCGGATCCGCGCGTGCTTGTCGGACCGGGCATCGGGCGCGATGCGGCGGTGATCGACATCGGCAACGGCCGCGTGCTCGTCGCGAAGACCGACCCGATCACGTTCGCGACGGAGCTGGCAGGTTGGTACGCAGTAAACGTCAATGCAAACGACATCGCGTGCATGGGCGCCGAGCCGCAATGGATGCTGGCGACGGCGCTGCTGCCTGACGGCGTCGCCGACGCACTTCCTTCCGAGATATTCCGCCAGTTGCTGGACGCGTGCGAGAACCTCGGCGTCGCGCTGGTCGGCGGGCACACGGAGGTGACGATCGGGCTCGACCGCCCGATCGTGGTCGGCGCGATGTTCGGGGAGGCCGCGCGCGATGACATCGTGAGCGGGGACGGCATCGAAGACGGAGACGTCGTGATGATCACGAAGGGCATTGCCATCGAGGGCACGGCGCTACTCGCCCGCGAGTCGGCTGATGCGTTGGCGATGCGCGGCGTGGACGCACGGACGATCGAGCGGGCGCGGGACATGCTGTTCGCACCCGGAATCAGCGTCGTCGAGGATGCGCGTGCGGTGCGCCGCGCTGCGAAGCCGCGACTGATGCACGATCCGACGGAGGGAGGCCTGGCGACGGCGCTCTACGAGATGGCGGAGGCGGCGGAACGGACGATTCGCATCGACCTGGAGGCCGTACCGATATTTGAGGACACGCGCGCAATCTGCGGCGCCCTTGGACTCGACCCGATGGGGCTGCTGTCATCGGGGGCGCTGCTGGCGATCATCGGACGCGAGCATGTCGCGGCTGTGACGTCGGAACTGGCGCGGGTTACGATCGATGGAAGAATCATCGGCACGGTCGAACGGGGAGACGCGAGGGTTATAATGGGTGCCGAGGAATCAGCTTCGCCTCTGCCCACGTTTGACCGCGACGAACTGGCGCGGTTCTATGATGTCGTCGAGACGGACCGAGAGAGAGTACCCCGGAAGGAATAGGTGTATGACGTCCGAAGGCCAAGCACGGACACTCGGCGAACTCAAGCAGTCGGGGTACCGCCCGCTCAGCGTCAAAGAGGAGATGCGCAACAACCTGATCACGCGCATCCGCAACGGCGCGCAGATGTTCGACGGCATCTACGGGTACGAAGAGTCGGTGGTGCCGCAACTCGAGAACGCGATCCTCTCGGGGCAGGACATTATCTTCCTGGGCGAGCGCGGACAGGCGAAGTCGCGCATCATCCGCAACCTTGTGAACCTGCTCGATGAAGCGATGCCGATCATCGCAGGGAGCGAACTGAACGAGAGCCCGTTCGAGCCGATCACAAACGCCAGTCGCGGACGGATCGAGCAGGAGGGCGACAACCTTGAGATCGAGTGGATCGGCCGCGACCGCCGGTACGGTGAGAAGCTCGCGACGCCGGATATCACGATCGCGGACCTGATCGGCGAAGTCGACCCGATCAAGGTCGCCGAAGGACGCTACCTGGCGGACGAGTTGACGATTCACTACGGGCTGATCCCGCGCACGAACCGCGGCATCTTCTGCATCAACGAGTTGCCGGACTTGGCGGAGCGCATCCAGGTCGGACTGCTGAACATCATGGAAGAGCGCGACGTGCAGATCCGCGGCTATCACATCCGCATGCCGCTCGACGTGCTTGTTGTCGCTACGGCGAACCCGGAGGACTACACGAACCGGGGTCGCATCATCACGCCGCTGAAGGACCGCTACGGCGCGCAGATCCGGACGCACTACCCGCGCAACGTCGAGCACGAGATCGACATCATGGAGCAGGAGAGCTCGGCATTCGAGGATGCGGATTACAAGGTCAGCGTCCCGCACTACATGAAGGAGATCGTCGCGGAGATCACGCGACTCGCCCGCCGCAGCCCCGACGTGAACCAGCGGTCCGGCGTATCGGTGCGCGCTTCGATCGCGGACTACGAGAGCCTGCTGGCGAACGCGATGCGGCGCAGCATCCGTCTTGGCGAGAACGACGTGGTGCCGCGGGTGAGCGACCTGCCGTTCGTCATCCCGACGATCAGCGGCAAGGTCGAATTTGAGACGGTCGAAGACGGCAAGGAAGAACAGATCATCGAGAAGCTGATCCAGGGGGCGGTGGTGGCGGTGTTCAACCGCTACTTCAACGTCGTCGACCTGGAGGACGTGGTGACGCGCTTCAAGGCGGGGCTTTCGGCGGAAGTGAGCGACGGCATGAGTTCCGTGCAGTACGTCGAGCTGATGAAGTCGATCGACGGGCTCGCCAAGGCTGTTGCGAAGCTCGATACGGGCGAGAATCCGGCGCTGGTTGCGAGCGCGATGGAGTTCGTGCTGGAGGGGCTGCACCTGAACAAGCGCCTGAACAAGGATCGCATCGGCGGGCGCGTGCAGTACCGTGGGTAAGAAATGAGTGAGGACGTCTTCACGTATTTTGCTCGCGACGGACAATCCGAGGTAGTGCACGGTTCGCTCGAAGGGCGTGGTCGCATCTGGGTTCGCGGCGAGTACCAGGGCAACGATGTTCCTAGCCCGCTGAACGTGCGAGTCGGAGACTCCGGCATCAAGGCATGGATGGTTATTTTGTGGCTTAACGTCAGCGAGCAGGGGAACCGCGAGAAGCTGCTGCGCGACTTCGAGAGCGTCCTGACTCGAGAGGATCTTGAGAACGCTCTGTGGTTCTATGAGAATAGCCCGATGGCTAAGGAGTCAATCGATCAGCGCATAGGGGAGGAGCTGCAACCCGCCTAGGGTTCATGGCTCGCCTGTACATCGATGAGAACGTAGGCAATTTTGCATCGCCGCTTCGGGCACAGGGCCTCGATGTGCTTTCGGTGGTAGAGGACAGCAACCGTAGGAGTCGCACCGATGCCTGGCATTTTCGCGAGGCCGTCGATCAACGACGAATTCTAATCACGTTCAACCGGCGCGACTTCGATTACCTCCATAAGCTGTGGACGACGCTCCATGCCTTGCGGCTCGTCGATGAACCGCATCCGGGCATCCTGACCGCGACACCGGCACGAAACCTTACTCCAGAAACTTGGTTACCGAACTTGATAGATAGACTCGGATCTGACGTCATTCCCGGCCGCCTGTTACGATGGAATCCTGGCAGCGGTAAGTGGCAAACGGATCAAAGGCGATCTGAAGACGCCTGACCCCGGAGGACGCGCATATGGTCGCCTGGCGATACAGCGAATGGGACGGCACGCAGGAGATTCCGCCGCTCGATCCGGACGACGTGCTGGAAGCGCTCACCGACGACCTAATGAACTTCGGGGACCTGCAACACGCCATGCGCAACCTGCTCCAGCGCGGCATGCGCGATAACACCGGCAACCGGCTGCAGGGCTTGCGCGATCTGCTGCAGCAACTTCGCCAGCAGCGGCGCAATACGCTGGACCGCTTCAATCTCTCGTCGGTGATGGACGACATCAAGCGGCAGCTCGACGAGTTGCTCGACATGGAGCGCAACACGATCGACCGGCGGCTGCAAGAGGCGACCGGCGACCAGCCGCCCTCGGATGACGCATCGTCACAGCCGCAGGGAGGCCAGCAGCCTTCCGGAGAGCAGAGCGGTCAGCCGCAAGGTGGTCAGCCGCAGTCGGGCCAGGCGCAGAGCGGACAACAGCAGCAGGGCACGCCGGGCCAGCCTTCGATGTCGGGCGCGCAGGGTTCGCAGCAGGGCGGCCAGCCGGGTGAAGGCGGACCGTCGCAGTCGGGGCAGCAGGGCGGCGACCAGGACCAGTTCGCGAAGATGCTGGAGAACATCGCGAACCGCAAGAAGAACTTCCTCTCCAATCTGCCCCAGGACATGCCGGGCGCAGTGAAGGAACTCCAGAACTACGAGTTCATGGATCCGGAAGCGCAGCACAAGTTCAACGAGTTGATGGAGTCGTTGAAGAAGGCGATGACGGAGACCTTCTTCAAGGACATGTACAACCAGATCGCGAACATGTCGCCGGAAGACATGGCGCGCATGAAGCAGATGGTCAAGGACCTCAACCAGATGCTCAGCGACCGGCTGGCGGGCGGGGAGCCGGACTTCGACGGGTTCATGCAGAAGTACGGCGATCTGTTCGGGCCGAATCCGCCGCAGTCGCTGGATGAACTCGTGGCGCAAATGCAGTCGCAGATCTCGCAGATGCAGAACCTGCTCGATAGCTTGCCGGGCGACATGCGCCAGCAGTTGCAGGAGTTGCTTTCCGATAAGGTCGGCGATCCGGAGCTGCAGTCGGAGCTTTCGGAGCTGGCGTCCAATTTGGAGTTCCTGTCGCCGATGCGCGACATGCGCAATCAATATCCGTTCCGCGGCGACGAGGAGATCGATCTCAACCAGGCGATGCGGCTGATGGACGAGATGCAGTCGATGGACGACCTGGAGCGTCAGCTCGAGCGCACGCAATACGGCGGCGACATCGACGACATTGACGAGGAGAAGCTGCGCGAGCTGCTCGGGGAAGAAGCGTCGGAGACGCTCGACCAGCTGAAGAAGTTCCTGGAGATCCTGGAGCAGTCCGGCTACATCCGTCGCAAGGGCAACAACTGGGAATTGACGCCGCGCGGCACGCGCAAAATCGGCCAGAAGGCGCTCGGCGAGATCTACTCGCAGCTCAAGCAGGATTCGTTCGGCAAGCACGCCGTGCGAGACAATGGCCGTGGCGGCGAGCGCGCCGACGATACGAAGAAGTACGAGTTCGGCGACCCGTTCCACCTGGCGCTCGACAAGACGATCATGAATTCGCTGCGCCGCGAGGGGCCTTCGCTGCCGGTGCGGCTCGACAAGGACGACTTCGAGGTCTACCGCTCGGAACAGCTGACGCAGACGGCGACCGTGATGATGGTAGACCTCTCGTGGTCGATGGCGCTGCGCGGCTCGTTCCAGGCGGCAAAGAAAGTAGCACTGGCGCTGAACAATCTGATCCGCAGCCAGTTCAGCCGCGACAGCCTGTACATCATCGGGTTTTCGGCGTACGCGCGAGAGCTGCAGGCGGAGCAATTGCCGTACGTGCGCTGGGACGAGTCGGTGCTGGGTACGAACATGCACCATGCGCTGATGCTGGCGCAGAACCTGCTTGCCAAGCACAAGAACGGCACGCGGCAGATCATCATGATCTCCGACGGTGAGCCGACGGCGCACCTCGAGCGCGGACGTTCGTACTTCGCGTATCCGCCGAGCCCGATCACGATCCGCGAGACGCTGAAGGAAGTGAAGCGGGCGACGCAGAAGGGCATCACGATCAACACGTTCATGCTCGACAGGAACTACTACCTGAAGGAGTTCGTGAACCAGGTCGCGAAGATCAACAAGGGGCGCGTCTTCTACACGACTCCGGACAAGCTCGGGCAGTACATCCTGGTCGACTACGTGCAGAACAAGCGCAAGAACGTCAAGGGGACGTAGGCGCGCGCTGCGCGCGGACTGTTTCAGTTTTCAGTTGTAAGTTGTAAGTGGCGCCGGCGGAAGGCCTGTTCGGTGATGCAGGTATGTGGGTTTTCATCGAACGGATCGGCGATCTCTACGTCGGCGTCGCCCATGACGAGGCGGGCCGCGAGCTATTGGAGATCACCACACCAGTCACGGACTCCGAGATCCACGCACAGTTCGCGGCATTGGCAGACTACGGAGACTGCACTGACGTCGACTTGGCTCTCTACGATGCCGACGAGGCACTTAATAGCGGGCAAGAAGCCCAACGCGAATTCTTCCATTTGCTCCGCGTGCGAGCCATGGCCGGCCTGTCTTCCCCGTCGGACTGCGCGTACGTGGTGGATCAGGTACGCGATCCCGACTCCAGGCACGACATCCGATTTCTTCTTTGGACACTCGCCTACATGGGCTCGCAATACGAGGATGTCGTCGCGCCGTTTCTCGATCACGCAAACACAGTCGAAGAAGCCGAGTACGCAATGGACGCCCTCCTCCAAATGGGGCTTCTCGACAAGTACGTCGACCGCCTTATCGAATGGATGCACGGGCACCGGGTTTTCCCGAACACCATGGCATCGGAACAACGACCTGCGGCATGGCCGCAAACGCCTTCAGGAAGAGCCAGAACCCGAAGATAC
Organism: Dehalococcoidia bacterium; assembly: GCA_040902535.1. NCBI lineage: Bacteria > Bacillati > Chloroflexota > Dehalococcoidia > Dehalococcoidia bacterium. The sequence goes on from JBBDXD010000017.1 coordinate 73,169, forward strand.
TTCAGGCGCTAATACGCGTCCAGGGACACTACCGAACGATGGGCGTCGCGCGAACACGCGCTCGGTTGCCTGGCCATCGCAATCGATGTTGAGAATGCGCCAGTGGGCGAACGCCTTCCGCCGCATCACCCTTACTTCACTCTGCTACTTCAGAAGGCAAAGGTTCTTTTGGAGAATCTTCACACCGGATGACGACGGGGCCTTAGACTTCGCGGCGGCCTCGTCAGCGCATCTGCGCGCGGATCTCGCCCCTGGGGTATTCGGACGTGTGGACATTAACTTAGGAGTTGACCGACTCGACCGCGGACAAGCTGGGCAGTACATCCTGGTCGACTACGTGCAGAACAAGCGGAAGAACGTCACGGGGAGGTGACGGCCGCTCGTGCGGCCGAGTTGTCAGTTGCCAGTCGTCAGTTGAAAGTGCATCGTCGCGGCGAGAGAGATTCTTCGCCGCGCTCAGAATGACGCATGTTCAGCGGATGGGTGTGCGCGCGGGTGTTTGTCGTGCGGAGAGATTCTTCGCTTCGCTCTGAATGACGGTATTGCGGGGCGTTGGTGTGCGGGTGCGACGGTGGTGGTCGTGACGGAATCCTTCGCGTTGCTCAGGATGACGTTATGCGGCGTCTTTCTCCGCAGGTCGATTGGCGTGCGGAGAGATTCTTCGCTTCGCTCTGAATGACGGTATTGCGGGGCGTTGGTGTGCGGGTGCGACGGTGGTGGTCGTGACGGAATCCTTCGCGTTGCTCAGGATGACGTTATGCGGCGTCTTTCTCCGCAGGTCGATTGGCGTGCGGAGAGATTCTTCGCTTCGCTCTGAATGACGAATGGCGCCGATGGTGCGTTGCACGGCGGGATTTCGCCGCGCTCAGAATGATCTGTGGCGGACGCACGGGCGCACGGTTACCTGATGGCGTTGCAGGTGGGTTTAGGCGCCGCCGCCGCTTGCGCTCGCCATGGCGAGTTCCGTGTCGGGTACGGCGGGTACCGGCTGATGATGCGGCGGCATGCCAGCGAGTTCGCGCATGGCGTTTTCGAGCATCTTCGTGCCATCGGACACGGAGGTGACGCCTTCGACGGAGACCGGCGCGCCGATACGCACGCTGACGGATGCGGGGCGCGGCTTGCGGGCGCCCTTGGGCATGACTTCGCGCAGTCCTTCGATGTACAAGGGGATGACCGGGACGTGCGCCTGCATGGCCATGATCGTGGGGCCGACCTTGAAGCGTTGCACCTGGCCCGACTTGGAACGGCCGCCTTCCGGGTAGATCAGGAGCGACCACTTTCGCTTGAGCAGCGACAGCGGGTACTCGAGTTGCTTGACGCCACCGCCACGCGCGACGGGGAAGGTGCCATGGAACAACGAGTACCACCAGGTGCGCTTCTTGCGGCTGGCATAGAACTTGTCCGCGGCCGCGGCGATGATGATGCGATTGCGAATGCGCTCCGGCAGCGCCGCGAGCACAACCGGCGTATCGAAGTGCGAGCTGTGATTGGCGATCACGATCGCGCCGCCCTTGTGATTCGCCAGGTTCTCGATGCCTTCGACGTTCAACGGTTTGCAGTAGCGTTTGACGTGGCGCGTCATCACCCAGTGACGTCCGGTACGGCGCAACGTGCGCGCCCATAGCGACGTCTGCCAGCGATGCGGCTCCGTACGATACGGCTGCATCTCCAGCAGCTTCACGAAGCGATGCATACCGATGGCCGGGGCGACGACCATGCGCGTCGTGCCGAGGCCGGCGATCTCGGATTGGATGAGCTGAACGGCGGCGTTGTCCTCTGCTTCGATAATCGTGACGAAGTCGTACGGTCCGAGAGTGGCGTATTGCGCGGTGACTCGCGCGCCAAGGTGCTCGGCGATGCGCGTGACCTCCCGGACGCGGCCGGGATCGGCATGCACGCGCTTACGTCCTTGGGACGTCAGGGTGGTGAAGACGACGTAACACGCCACGATCGCCTGTCCTTACTTGCGCTGGAGCATCTTGGTGAACGCATCGACGGGCAGGGCAGGCAAGGTGGTGAGCGAGACGGTGCCGCGAGCGCCGAGTTCGACGGAGATGCGTGCGACCGTCTCATTGTCGGGGGCTTCGAGGATGTTCACGAAGTCGTAGCCGCCGAGCACGGCGTACTGCTGCAGGACGCGCGCGCCCATCGCCTCGATCTCGCGGTTGACTTCCTGGAGGCGCTCGGGTCGCTCTTTGAGGGTCTTGCGGCCTTCATCGGTGAGGGTGCTGAGCATGATGTAGGTGGCCATCTGTCGCCTTCCTTCCGATCATCCTGATCGTGGGAGACGATCGTACTCCAGCCGAGGGCGGAATTCCAGAGCGGCGCGGGCCCGCCATCGAAAGTGACGCGGTGAATTAACTCAGATCAGGGTGCAAAACAGGCGCGCGAGCTCTACATCGAGCTGGGTGCCGGCGGCGCCGAGCAGGATCTGCTTGGCGTCCTTCGAGCCGAGCGCGCCGCGGTGCGGCCGTTCGCTGACGAGCGCCGAGTAGACATCGGCGACGGCGATGATGCGCGCTTCGAGGGGGATGTCGTCGCCGGCGAGCATTTCGGGGTAGCCCTTGCCATCGGGGCGTTCGTGGTGACGGGCGATCCAGGTCGCTACCTCTTCAAACCCCGGCAGGCCCTGCAGGATCATCTCGGAGCTGGACGGATGCTGCCGCATCACCTGCATCTCGGTGATAGACAGGATGTCAGGCTTCGACATAACGCGTGCGGGGACGCCGAGCAGGCCCAGGTCGTGCAGCAGGGCGCCGATGCGGATCATCTCGGTGTGATCGGGATCGAGCGCGAGCGCCGTCGCCAGTTTTTCGGCGCCGTCGGCGGTGCGTCGGGAGTGGCCCGCGGTGTGGCCGCCCTTGGCGTCGGAGATGTCGGCGAACACTTCGGCGAAGCGCATCACGCGCTTCTTGCTCCTGCGCGTATCGATGGGCCCGCGCAGGGCATTGAGCGTCTCGGCCAGGTCTTCGGAGTAGAGCCCGAGCCAGAAGTTGTCGGAGCGCGCGAGCGCGAGCAACGTCTTGGCGACGGCCGGATCGATGACGGTACCCGCGTACTCTATGACCGCCTGCGGAAAACGTCTTCGCGCCGCAAGCGAACTGATCTCCGCGGCGATGATCACCTCGGCGAGGTCGGCGGCAGCCACGATGCGCGCCTCCAGCGGAGTGGCATCGCCGGCGGCGGCGTGCGGGAAGCCTTCGCCGTCCCAGCGCTCGTGGTGTGCGAGCACGGCGGAGGCCGCTTCATCGGCGAGATCGAGTGTGCGCACCGTTTCGGCGCCGAGCATGCAGTGCTGGTGGACGGCATCGGCGACGTCGTGCTGATCGGCGAACGCGAACGGGCCGCGAGCCTCGGCCGCGCGCAGCGGCATCGGTCCGAAGATCGTCTCCTCGTCGACGCCGGCGACGCGACAGATGTCGGACGCGGCGAGCGTCACGCCGATGTCGTGGAGGAGGGCGCCGAAGTAGGCGCCGGCGCGCTGGTCGGGCGAGATATCCATGCGGTCGGCAAGACTGGTGGCGATGTAACAGACGCGCTGAGCATGGCCGATGGGCTTGCCCTCGGCAAGGTCGAGGCCCTGGCTGAGCCCGATGGCCAGTTCGGCGGCGGTGAGCGCGTGCAGGCGCTCCGGACGCCGCGTGACCGGCAGGGCCAGGTCATCGAGCGTGAGGACGGGCCGGCGCGGGGGGCTGCTGTCACTGACCACGGGCGCTCCGCGTAGATTCAAATCGGCCTGACGGGTTGCTCGACGAAAGTATCGGCGGGGAAATCCCTTACTTTCGGGGGCAGGCACCCGCGGAGCCGCGGCCAAAGCGGAGCAGCCAGATTCGATTTAGGTGCGAGCGTCAAGAATAGGCGGGACGCATGAAGGGCTCCTGCGGGCGCCCTTCTGCTTCAGGGCGCTATGAACGGCTATCGGCGGCGGCGTGCGCCCACGGCGACGAGCCCGCCACCGCCGACGGTGAGCACGAGACCGGCCGCGAGAAGCAGCCATGTTGATGAACTCACCGTGGCCGTACCGTCGCCGGTGTTCGGCGGCGCGACGCCGCCAGCGCCGGCATCACCCGGAGGGGTGTTCGTCGGAGCGGATGCCGGGGGCTCGGTGGGGTCTGGGTCGGGGGCCGCCGTATCCGTCGCGGCGGGGCTGGGTGTGAGGCGGGGCCCCGGGCCGGGGTCCGGGCAGTCACCCGAAACCTCTCCGAACGCGATGATCCCCGTTTGCTCCTGGACGCAAGGATCGCCAGCGGTTGGATCCGGCGACGGGACGAACGTGCCGTTCCCGGCGGACACCGTCACGGCGCCCTGCGTAGCGACGTTGGCGCCAAGGACTGCGACGAGCATGCCCACCGCGAGCATTATGCTGCCGATTGCGATGAATCGATTCGGTAACACAGTGTCTCCCTGCTACTGTTGCGGGGTGTACCGTCGAGAGAATAGGCGTACCGATCACGTGAATCAGCAATAACCGGTAACACCGCCAACTTATGGAAGTGCGCGCAGCACTTCTTGACCGCGTGATCGGCGCTGATATGATGGCGTCGCCGCATCCGATCCCGTTCGAGGAGCTTCTGCGCATATGCACGTACTCGCTGCAGGCAAGGCCGAGTACCTGGCTGTCGACCCGGATGGATTTCGCGCGTACGTGCGCGACCACAAGCAGCGCGCGCTGACGCCGAAGCTCATGTCCGCGCATGACGCCATCGAGCGGTTCGTCGCCGACGGCGAGTATTTCGTCTATGACTGCAACTACTTTCAGCGCGGCCCGTCGACGCTGATCCGCGAAGTGATCCGTCAGCAGAAGAAGGATCTTTGGATCTGCGGCAAGTTCACGTACGTCGACGTGGGGTTGCTCGCGGGGGCGGGCTGCGCGACGAAGGTCGACTGCGGCTTCTTCTGGCCGGGCGCGACGATCGACAACGCCGTACGCGCCGGCCGGCTGGAGGTGTTCGAGTACAGCAACGTCGTCATGACGCTGCGGCTGCAAGCGGGTGCAATGGGACTGCCATTTCTGCCCGTGCGGTCGTTCGGCGGGACCGACGGGTTCGAATATTCGGGGGCGAAGCTCGTCGAGGATCCGTTCACAGGGAAGCCGATCACGCTCGTGCCCGCGCTCAATCCCGACGTAGCGATCATCCACGCGCAGCAGGCGGACGTGTACGGCAACGCGCGCGTGTTCGGCACGGGGATCGCCCACGAAGAGTCGGCGATGGCGTCGAAGAAGGTGATTGTATCGGCGGAGGAGATCATCGACACGGAGGAGATCCGGCGCGACCCGGGGCGCACGAGCATCCCGTATTACGCGGTCGATGCGGTCGTGCACGCGCCGTTCGGCGCGTGGCCGGGGAACTGCGGCGGTTACTACGGGTCCGACACGATGGGCGTCATCGAGACGTTCGGCGCGATCTCGCGCGATGCCGTCGGCGAGTACGTCGCGAAGTACGTGACGCCGTTCGCTGACGACGGGCAGATGTTCGAGGCGCTGGTCGGGCAGGAGCGGCTCGAGAAGCTGCGGGCGAACGAGACGATCAGCGACGGGTACCGGGCGTGAAGCTTGGGTATACGGCGGGATACTGGACTGCGGGACCGCCGAGCGGCATCGAGGAGAGCATCGCCGAAGCGGAGAAGCTCGGGTTCGATTCGTTCTGGACGGCGGAAGCGTACGGGTCTGATGCGCTGACGCCGCTCGCGTGGTGGGGCGCGAAGACATCGACGATCAAGCTGGGCACGTCGATCGTGCAGATATCGGCGCGGACGCCGGCGGCGACGGCGATGGCGGCAATGACGCTCGATCACCTGTCGGGCGGGAGGTTCATCCTGGGGCTGGGGGCATCGGGGCCGCAGGTGGTCGAGGGCTGGTACGGGCGTCCGTATCCACGGCCGCTCGAGCGCACGCGTGAGTACGTCGAGATCATCCGTCGCATCATCGCGCGCGACGAACCGGTGGAGTACGCCGGGAAGCACTACCAGATGCCGTATCCGGGCGGGATGGGACTCGGCAAGCCGCTGAAGTCGACGGTGCATCCGTATCGAACTGACCTGCCGATCTATCTAGGCGCTGAAGGCCCCAAGAACATCGCGATGACGGCGGAGATCGCCGACGGCTGGATGCCGGTGTTCTTCTCGCCACGGCTCGAGCCGTTCTATCGTGAGGCGCTGGCGGAGGGGTTCGCGCGCCAGGGCGCTCATCGCACGAGCGGCGATTTTGAGGTGGCGGCGGCGGTCGCAATCGTGCCGAACGACGACGTCGAAGCCGCCGCGGACGCGGTGCGCCCGACGCTTGCGCTGTACATCGGCGGGATGGGAGCGCGGGGCGCGAACTTTCATTATGAAGTGTTCGCGCGGATGGGCTACGAGGCGGAATGCGCGAAGATTCAGCAGATGTACCTGGCCGGACAGAAGCGTGAGGCGATCGCGGCGGTGCCGACGAAGATGGTCGAAGACGTGTACCTCATCGGGCCGATGGGCAAGATCAAGGATGAGCTGCAGGAGTGGAAGGCATCGCTGGTGACGACGCTGCTCGTCGGCGGGCCGCCGCAATTGCTGAACACCATAGCGGACGCGGTGCTGTAGACATCGAGGTGGAGTGATGGCCATCGATCCGGGCATACGCAGGGCGAGCGGGACGCCGGCGACGTCGTTCAACGAGCGTGAGATGCAGATTTGCACCGTCGCGCGGATGGTGGAGGACGGGAAGACGTACTGGGTGGCGGGCGGGGGCAGCCCGATGTACGCGGTGCTGATCGCAATCAAGCTGTATGCGCGCGGGGCGCAGTACATCACGGAGGATGGCGTCATCGCACCGGAGCCGCTCCTGCCGTTTGAGCCCGTTATGACGATGGTGAGTTCGCGGGCGGGATACCGGGCGCTGGCCTGGGGCACGATGAACACGGCGGGCAATCACGCGCAACTGGGCCTGCTGGATTATGGCATCCTCAACACGCTGCAGGTGGACCAGCACGGCAACATCAATTCGACCGCGATCGGCGAGTACGGAGCGGGAGCGCGCCGCTTCGGCGGGCCGGGTGGGGCGGATTCCATCGCGGCGCTCTGCTGGCGCACGATCCTGATGACGGACCAGGAGAAGCGCAAGTTCGTGGAGCGGGTGGATTTCATCTCGTCGCCGGGGTTTCTCGATGGCAGTGAAGGTGCGCGCGAGCGTGCCGGGCTGCCATCGGACACGGGTCCGTTCCGCGTCGTGACGCCGTGGGCGGTGTACGACTACACGGTCGCTCGGAAATTGCGGCTGGTTGCGATCGCGCCGTGGGTCAGCGTGGACGACGTTCTTGCCGAATGCGAGTATCCGCCTGTCGTTGCGGACGAGGTGGCGACGCTCGAGGGGCCTACCGAGGAGGAATTGCACCTTCTGCGCACGGAATTGGATCCGCGCGGCCAGAACACGGCGGAGCGCAGCGCGTGGGTGGTGTATGATGGTGAAACGTACGTACGTACCGACGGATGAGTACGCTGCGTGCGTGCGGTGTTGCAGGAACATAGGGCCTCCCTGCACAGAACATGAACATCTACGCCAGACGACGAACTGCAACGGCGTGTGTCTTGCAAACGTCGGCGTGCGCTGATATCTCTCTTAACAGGCCGCTCCCTACTTATCCCCTGCCAGCCTGTGCGTGGGGTCGCCAGTGACCCGCGCACCGCGCTTTATGTGAGGTGCACCGACATGCGTATCCTACAACTCGCGCCGCTGTGGGAATCCGTGCCACCGCCAGCCTACGGAGGCACGGAGTACGTCGTGAGCCTGCTCACGGAAGAACTCGTGAAGCGCGGACACGACGTAACGCTTGCCGCATCCGGCGACTCGACCACATCGGCGCGTCTGTTTGCGAGCTACGACCGCAGCCTCCGCAGCGCTGACGACCTGACGGACCGATCGCCGTATGACTGGCAGCACATCGCGAGCGCCCTGCGGCACGGGAGAGACTTCGACATCATCCATAACCACGCCGGGGAACCGGCGATGGTTATGTCCGCGCTCGTCGGCGTGCCCATCCTCACGACAATGCATTGCCTCCTGACGTCAGACACGCGCTTCATCTGGGAACGATACGGCGGCGCGTACAACACGATTAGCAGGTCACAACACCATCACGTCCTGCGGTTCGAGGGCCCTGCACGCTTCCTGGGGCACGTGTACAACTCGGTTGATGTCGACTCATTCCCCTTCGAACCGACAAAGGGGAGCGACCTGCTGTTCCTGGGCCGCATGGCGCCGGAGAAGGGCCCGCACCTGGCGATAGACGTGGCGAAGCGACTCGGCATGCGACTGATCATGGCGGGGAAGGTCGACCGGTACGACCGCACATTCTTCGAGAACGTGATACGCGAGCGCATCGACGGCGAGCAGATCGTGTACGTCGGCGAGGCCGACGCTTCGCAGAAGCGGAAGCTGTACGGCAAGGCGAAGTGCGTACTGATGCCGCTGACATGGGAAGAGCCGTTCGGCCTCGTGATGCCGGAGGCAATGGCCTGCGGCACGCCCGTGATTGCGCTGCGGCGGGGAGCAGCGCCGGAACTCATCGCGCACGGGCGGACGGGTTATGTCGTCGACACAGTAGACGAGATGGTCGAGGCGGTGCGAGACGTGGGCCGGATCGACCCCGCAAGCTGCCGCGCGCATGTTCGAGAGCACTTTTCGCCCGTCGCGATGGCCGAGGAGTACGAGCGGCTGTACGAGACGCTCGTAGCCGGCACTTCGGGCCGTGGCAGCGTGCCGGTGGAATCTGTGCTACCTTCGAGAAAGGACGGCGAAAGCGATCCGGCACTGGCCGTTGCATGATGCGCAGATGACATACAACGACGACCAATCGCACGACGGGCTTGTGACGCGGGCACTGACGAGGTTCGCGCATTCCGTCGTGGGCGATGGTGTCACCGTGGACTACCGGGGCGGCATCGCCTCGATTCGCGGCAGGGTGGCGTCGGCGACGCAGGCGCGTGCGCTCGAAGATCTGATCCGTCATCACGATGAGGTGTCGGGCATCGAGTCCGAACTGCGCATCGATATGGCGGCGGCGGCGATGATGCGCCGCGCAGACTGAAGAGGAGACGAGGCGATCAATCGTCCCGAATCGGAGCCGGCGATCACCGGCGGGTGGGACATCCTCCCCGAAGGGGAGCCGATGGGCATCGAGGACATCCGCGATGCTCTCATCATTCGTGAAGGATCGATCTTCTTTCTCAGCGATCGCCGCGGCAACGCGCCCGCCGGCAACAACCAGGGATTCGGCATCTACCACGCGGACACGCGACATCTTTCGGCGTACACGCTAACGCTGAATGGCGCGCACCCGGTGATGCTGCTCTCGACCGCGGAACTGGGTTACGCGATGGAGCAGGTGATGACGAATCCGACGATGTCGGACGCAATCGGACGTGTCATCGAGCGGGGGAGCATCGAGATCCGGCGCCAACGCGTGATCGCGGATGTCGTCGAAGAGACGCTTTCGATCACAAACTACAATCCGTTCCCGGTACTGCTTCATCTGCTATACGAGTTCGGCGCCGACTTCGCGGATATCTTTGACGTGCGCGGCTATCGACGTGAGCACGTCGGGACGATGTCAGAGTTCGGCATCACGGAACGCGCAATTCAGTTCGGCTACCGCGGCATCGACCATCGATCTCGTTCAACGCGCGTTGAGTTTGACGAAAAGCCGGATTACATCGACGCGTCGACCGCGTTGTTCCGCCTGACGCTCCCGCACCGCGAAGTGGCGACGGTGAGGCTCGAGATCAATCTGCACGCGACGGACGAACCGCGCGTGGCGCGACCGCGTCGCATGGAGGCGGTCGCGGAGGATTACCGGCGGTGGATGGACCGGGGCACGGAGATCACGACGGACAACACCTTCCTGAATCGCGTGCTCACGCGTTCGCTGCACGACATCCGCATGCTGTGGAGCACGACGCACGACGGTTCTTCGTATCCGGCGGCCGGCACGCCGTGGTTCGACGCATTCTTCGGGCGCGACAGTTGCATCCTGTCCATGCAGATGCTGGCGTATCAGCCAGACATCGCCCGGGCGTGCCTGACGCTGCTCAGCCGCTGGCAGGGATCGGGCCACGACCACACGCGCGACGAGGAGCCAGGCAAGATCCTGCACGAACTCCGCTTCGACGAGCTAACGGCGGCGGGCGAACTTCCCTACGGACCGTATTACGGCTCGGTCGACTCGACGCCGTTGTTCGTGTGGCTGGCGGGCGAGTACTTCGCCTGGACGGGCGACCTGGAGTTCCTGCGCACGTTGCTGCCTTCGATCCAACGGGCGATCGCCTGGATGCGGCAATGGGGCGACGCCAAAGGCGATGGTTTTCTCTCCTACGAGAAGCATTCCGCGCGAGGTCTGGTGAACCAGGGTTGGAAAGACTCCTGGGACGCGATCGCGCACGCCGACGGTACGCTCGCGGCGGCGGCGATCGCGCTCGCCGAGGCGCAAGGTTACATGTACGCGGCACAGACGCGCATCGCGCCGGTGCTCGAGCGCCTCGGTGCGCACGAACTGGCGGCAGAACTACGGCGCGATGCCGACGCGCTGCACCTTCGGTTCAACGAGCAATTCTGGATGCCGGACGAACACTACTACGCGATGGCCATCGATGGGGCGGGGCAGTTGGTCCGGTCACTGGCAAGCAATGCCGGACATTCGCTCTGGGCGGGCGCCGTTGACGCGTCGCACGCAGGTGATGTGGCCGAACGACTGCTGTCGCGCGACCTGTTCAGCGGGTGGGGCATCCGGACGCTTTCGGAGAGTCACCCGCGGTTCAACCCGATCGGCTACCACGTCGGCACGGTGTGGCCGCACGACAACAGCGTTGCCGCGTTCGGACTGAAGATGTACGGGTTCGAGGAAGAGCTCAACGTCGTCGCGAGCGCGCTCTACGACGCATCGACGTCGTTCGAGTACTTCCGGCTGCCGGAGTTGTTTGGCGGCGAGCGGCGACTCGACCACGGGCCGCCGGTGCCGTATCCGGTGGCCTGCAGGCCGCAGTCGTGGGCGGCCGGCGCGATGCCGCTGATCATGCAGGCGATCCTCGGGCTGAAAGCGAACGCGCCGGAACGAAGGCTGCGCGTCGTCAATCCGCGGTTGCCGGAATGGCTGAACTTCGTCCTCGTGCGAGGCCTGCGCGTGGGCGAGGGCGAAGTGTCTCTGCACTACCGGCGCGACGGCGAGCACACGCGCGTCGAAGTGCTCGAGGCCACGGGCGGCATCGACGTCTTGTTCAGCAAGAGTTGGCATCCAGCGGGAACGTAATGCGCGCCGCCCGAGATACGTGCCGCAGCGCGCGCCTATCGGTGCGTCCGAACCTACCCTCACCCGCGGATCTATGTTAAGAACACCTATCTCACGACTGTCAGGAGTGCGGGTTGTTCAAGAAAATCCTGGTGGCCAATCGCGGCGAGATTGCCCTCCGGATCATGCGCACGTGCCGCGAAATGGGCATCGCCACCGTCGCGGTGTACTCCACGGTCGACCGCAACATGCTTCACGTCCGGTACGCCGACGAGGCGTATCTGATCGGTGAAGGGCCGCCGCTCGAAAGTTACCTGAACTACGGACGCATAGTGCAGGTGGCGAAAGCAGCCGGCGTCGATGCGGTACACCCGGGCTACGGATTCCTGAGCGAGCGCACGGAGTTCGCGCAGGCGTGCGCCGATGCGGGCATCACGTTCATCGGACCGACGCCGGAAGCTGTCGTCCTGTTGGGTGACAAGGTGAACGCGCGGCGCACGATGATCGCCGCAGGCGTGCCCGTCGTGCCGGGTACGGAGGGCCGCGTCGAGGCTGACGACGCGGTGCGCATGGCGCCCGAGATCGGTTTTCCGCTGCTCATCAAGGCATCGGCCGGAGGCGGCGGCAAGGGCATCCGCCTGGTGAAGAGCGCCGACGAGGTCGCGGGGTCGGTGCGGACGGCTTCGAGCGAGGCACAATCTGCGTTCGGCGACGGCGGCGTATTCCTGGAGCGGTACCTGTCGCCGGTGCGCCACGTCGAGATTCAGATCCTGGCCGACAACCACGGTAACGCGGTGGCGCTCGGCGAGCGCGAGTGTTCCGTGCAACGGCGTCACCAGAAGCTGCTGGAGGAGTCGCCATCGCCAGTGATCGACCAGTCGACGCGCGAGCGGATGATGGCGGCGGGCGTCGCGGCGGCGAAGGCATCGGGGTACACGAATGCGGGGACGGTCGAGTTCCTGTACGACCCGGCGTCGAAGGAGTTCTACTTCCTTGAGGTGAACACGCGCCTGCAGGTGGAGCACCCGGTGACGGAGTGGCTCACCGGACGCGACCTCGTGCGCGACCAGATCCGCATCGCCGCCGGGGAGCCGCTGGGGTTCACGCAGGACGATGTGCAGCTACGCGGCGCGGCGATCGAGTGCCGGATCGCGGCGGAGGATCCGTATAACAACTACTTGCCTTCATTGGGACGCATCGGCTTCGTCAGCGAGCCGAGCGGGCCCGGCGTACGCGTCGACAGTTCGATTTTCGGCGGCATCGAGATCCCGTACTTCTACGACCCGATGCTCGCCAAGCTGATCTGCTGGGGTACGGACCGTACGCAGGCGATCGCGCGCATGAAACGCGCGCTCCGGGAGTACGTGATCGTCGGCGTGCAGACGAACATACCGTTTCACCTGCAGTTGCTCGACGACGCGCGTTTCGTCGACGGCGCCGTACACACGGGCTTTCTCGACAGCGAGTTCACCATGCAGGAACCGACGTCGGACGCGGGCGACGACCGCGTCGCGCTGCTGGTGGCGGCCGTGATGTCGCATGAACGGCGCAGCCGCAATGGCGCACAGCCGGCGGTCATCCAGGGGCCGGCTGATGGCTGGCGGGACGCCGGACATACACGGCTGGTGGACCAGCGTTCTTCGATGAACCAAACAGGGGCGCGATGGCGGCGAAATATCGGCTGAGGCTCGGCAGCGACGACCACGAGGTCGAAGTCGAGCCGGACGGCGCAGAGGGATACCGCGTCAGGATCGGAGACGAGGTCGCGAAGGTCAGCCTGCGGCGGATCAATGACAGCGCGCGCTATTCGCTGATCGTCGACAACGCGCCGTATGACGTGTTTGCGGAGGAAGGCCCGACGGGCTTTCACATCGTCGTCGGCGGGCGGACGATCAACGTCGGCACGCAGACGGGGCGGCGGGGCGGCGCGGGCGCGGGTGACGCGCTCGATGTTGATGCGAGCGGCGAGTGGGTGCTGAAGTCGCCGATGGCCGGCATCGTGCAGGAGATCCGCGTCGCAGCGGACGACGAAGTGGCGCAGGGGCAGGTGCTGTGCGTCGTCGAGGCGATGAAGATGCAGAACGAGCTGCACGCGAGGCGCGCGGGCACGGTGAAGGCCGTCTACGTGAGCGTCGGGCAGCGCGTGGACCAGGGGACGCCGCTCCTTGTGCTGCTGTAGTTAGGCCCACGACCTCTTCAGATTGATTGCAGGCGTTCCGACCAATCCCCTATAGTGAAGTTCACATCTGTGAAGCGCGTTCAGACAGGAGCGATCCATAGCTAAAGACCTGCGCATCAACGAGAAAATCCGCGTCCGCGAAGTCCTCGT